>DATBKN010000077.1:0-17022 GCA_036555845.1 Gemmatimonadaceae bacterium
CGCTCGATAATTGATGCGCAGCAGAGCAATAACTTCGAGTCTAACGGCAGCTGCAGCGCACTTCGCACAGCAGCCTTGTCGAGGCAGGGCCGGAAGACGCGCGCATCGCACCCATTGTATACAACCTTCATTTCGCCCGAAGCTCCGGGAGCGATCTCTCCGGCGCGCCGGCGCAGTCCGTCGCAGTTTGCGAGAATCATGTCGGCTTGGCTCAACACTCGTTCCACGTGCGGGCGGCAGTGCCGATGCATATCGTGCCAATCATGCATCTCACTGCCTCTCGCGATCGCAGCGACGGGCCATCCGAATTGGTCGCGCAACCGAAGCGCAGCTGCTCCACCGGTCCAAAGCCAATGCGCGTACACAACGTCATTGTCGCGAAACTCTGAGTGTGCATCTAGAAACCGCCTGAGGGTTTCGCTTACTGCGGGAATGACATCCTCACCCTTGTGTCGCCTCGGATAAAACACGTGGGCTGATGACACGCCACCCGGCGCCTTTGGCCAGATCATCCAGCGAGGATGGTAGCGCAGATGTGAGAGCGCCGTCATGCTCGGCGGTAGGTAGCGCACCGCGGGTGTATACATCAGTACACGGCACTGCACGCCATGACGTACAAGATTTTGTACTTGTCGCTGTATGAAGATTCCCTCTGGTGGATCCCCCGGCCACGGATAAATCGGGGTCAATACCAGTACGCGAAGTGACATGGGATCCTCGTCAGGGCGAGCAAACCCAGTTTACGTGAACAGCCCAGCTCAGCTATTACTAATTCGGCCCGCGACCGAACGGCAGTGCCGGCAGCAGTCGCTCACGTGCGGGAAATGAGCACACAGCGCACCAACGGTTGTGCAGCGTGCCTGCCTAACGCGGCATCGTTGACTCACCGTGCTGAGAATGGGAAGCTGTAAGGCGGCCCCCCGAGGACCATCGAGCCGGCCCTCAGCCCCCGGGACCAGATGAGGCGCTTCGTCTCTCGCGGCGCGCTAACGCCACCTCAAGGCTGCCGCTGCTCGCGTTAGGCAGAAATCGCCGTATTTGATGGACGTTCGCGCAGGTCGAGCCACGCGATGACGAACGCGAGCGTCACCAACGCCGCGCTGCCGACGCAGTAGCGGCAGATCGCATGGATCACGAACAGCTCGAGATACGTGAGCCAGAGCGAGAACAGCACGCCCCAACCCGTGAGCGCCACGAGTGCGAGCGAGATACCGCGCGAACCCGCCCAGCTTGCCTGCAGTCCCACGAGCGCGAGTGCCAGGAGGGCGACATAGAACGCGATCCCCCACGCGGCAACCGGAAGTCCAAGGAAGGTCGCCCATTTGCTCAGCTGTACCTGCTCGCAGGAGCCCGTCGAACACTTGAGCTCCGCGATCGCGCCCGTCTTGTATAGCGTGAGATATGTCGCGAGGAGGACGCCGATGAGCGCCAACAACGCGAGGACTTGTCGCTTGTTCACGCCGATGGACTAGCTTCCCTTCTTCGCCGACGAGTCGTTAGGCGCTGCCGGCTTGGCGCTCGCCATCGCCGTGTCCACGTATGCCTTGAACTGATCGTACGACATGTTGTGATCGATCATCTTGGAACCGATGATGAACGTCGGCGTGCCGCGCACCTGGCGTTTCTCGGCATCCTGCTGACTCGCGAGAAGCTGCGGCTGATACTTCTGCGTGTCGTAGCACGTCTCCCACTGGCTCACGTTCAGCGCGATCTGACCGGCGAGATCCTTGAAAATCGGCTTCGGCTTTCGCGTCGCCGTGCCGGCCCAGCGGTCCTGCGCCCCGTACACCGCGTCGTGCATCTCCCAGAACTTCCCTTGCTCGTTTGCGCACGCGGCCGCCATGGATGCCTGCCACGTGTTCGGATGCGCCGCAATGTGGTAGTGCATGTAGCGCAGGCTTATCTGTCCCGTCTCGACAAGCCGCTTGCGAACGTCAGGCTCCGTGACCGTTGCAAAGTACGCGCAGACCGGACACTCGAAGTCGGCGTATTCGACCACCTGTACCGGCGCGTCTGCGTTGCCTAACAGGTAACCCTCGGCCTTTGGCAATGGCACGTTTGGGTCGATCGTGGTCGCGGACGCGGCGCCGCCGCCGCGCGTTTGCATGTACAGGAAATAGACGCCGATGGCTGCGACGACCGCGAGGATCAAATAGAAGGCCTTCGGGCTACCGCGCACCGGCCTGGTTGGCGGGGGGGGGGCCTGTTTCTTTACCATGTTGGCTCGTCGTCCTCGTCAGGTGTCCAATCGGTCGGTTTGAAGGTCGCCGAATCCGGATCCTTGGCATCCGCGACCAGTCTTCGATGTTCCGCAATCTCTGGCGTGTCGTATGTCACGCGCACTTCATAGTGAAACAGCTCGCTTCTGAGGTCCCCGAGCAGCTTCAACAGCTCACCCACATGAGCGAGCAGTTCCCCACGGCTGTCCAGGTCATTGATTCGCACCGACAGCGCCCGCAACATGCGCTCGAGGTTCCGCGCACGTTCCTCGTCGTACGTCTCCTCCGACATTGCCCGCAACTTAAGGTGAGTCCGTCGAAACCGTCCAGCGCAATCACAAGCGGTCTGACCTCTGACCTTTGACCTCTGACCTGTAGTTTTCTGTTGTGAGTGACGCAGATCTGCTAAGAGTCCCGGTCGGCCCGGGCGCTTTGCACGTGGAGCGCTACGGATACGGCGGTGAGCCCGTCGTCTTGCTTCACGGCTTCGGCACATGCTCGTTCCTCTGGCGGCACGTCGGTCCGCGCCTCGCCATCGACGGCTGTTCGGCCTTCGCGATCGACCTGCTCGGATACGGAGAATCCGACCGCCCGCCTGATGCCGCTTACGGCATTGCCGCACAAGTCGATTACGTCGCACACGCCATGACGGCGCTGCGCGTCGCGCGCGCTGCCGTTGTCGGCGTTGACATCGGCGCACTGGTGGCGTTGCGCCTGGCGTCGCTGCGCCCCGATCGTGTCGCTGCGCTGGCGATGATCGGGCCCAACTGGATCGACGATATTCCCGGCCCCGATGTGCGCGAATTACAGAATGAAGCCGCCAAGCTGGCTCTTCGCGGCGCTGCGGGAACATTCGCTGCACAGCCGCTCGTCGCGAAGCTGCTCCATTCGTCCGTTGCGACTCCTGATATGATGCCGATGCGCCTGGCTGCCAGGTATCTCGCGCCGTATGTCGGTGGCGACGGAGCCGCCCAACTGCTCACACTGTCGCAATCGCTCACTGATGACGACACAAGTGGCATTGACTTGAGCGCTATTACGACACCAACTCTGGTGCTGCGCGGCACGCTCGACCACTGGTGTGAATACGCCACGATCGAGCGCTACGCCGCTCATCTTCCAAAGGGTAAGGCGCAGGAAGTGCGAGGTGCCGGCCGCTTGGTCCCCGAGGAGTCCCCACGCGCGTTGTCCGGGGAATTACTGACGTTTTTCAAGGGTGCTGAAGCAGAGTCTGACCTCACAGCTCAAGCATCAGCGAGCACAAATGCTGCGGGAACGAAACGCACCTCTGCTGCGTAAACCATGTGCGCCGAGCCTTCTCACCGCTCGCGCTCTTAAACCCCCAAATTCCAGGCATGGCCAAGCGACAAGCAAGACGTTCTTTCACACAACTAGCTGAAGCACAGCCGGCGGTTTTCGATCAAGCGCGCGATGAGATGTATCAGCAGATCATCCAGTGCGGCGTGATCGGGGCAGACCCGGACCACCAGACGGAGTGGTTCGACGAAACAATGCGCTACTTCGCGGATCGGTATCACGAGCTTGCCGACGATGAACTCGCCAAGCTCCGCACCCTCGGCGAACGCTTTGTCAGGCCGCCGCGGCAAGTGGCGGCGCAACCAGGCCCGGCTGCCTAACGCTTAACGACGCCCCTCAGCACGAGGGGCGTCGTCGTTTTCGGCGCATGTCAGCGGTAGCGCGCGATGCGCCGGCGCAGAACGACGCCCACACGTGCGCCTCCGCCGAGGGCCACTTCCGCGCTCCAGACGAGCGGAGCGCGCGGTTTCCCTTCCAGCCCAAGGACAATAACGCCGACTGGTCGTGTCTTCTCGAACCCATCGTACAGCACGCTCAAGCCTCCGCCGACCGAGAGGCCGATGCGCGACTCGCCGAAGGGATCCAGCAGCAAGCGCAGCGTTCCATCTCCGCGCGCGCTCCCCTTCTGCTCTCCGTCCTTGAACGCCACGCCGCCGGCGGCTGCGAAATTGATCCGCACGTTGTAGCCGGTGCGGAAACCGAGCCCAAAGCCGGCCTGAAAGAGCTGCGCGCGCGCGAAGATCGCGTCGACGCGCGCTTCGCCTCGTACGATTGACTCGTTTTGCGCCTCAGCGACGCGCGGGAGGGAGAGCGGTGCCAGGGCAAGTGCGACGCAGAGCCACCTGCGACACATCAGCGCGCGCGTTGTCCCCACATCGTCGCCGTGTAGTCCACGATCGCTATCGCCGAAGCAACCGCGACGAACGGTATCAGTTTCGGCACGAGCTCGGGTTGAGTGATCGCAAGGATGAGCGTGATGAGTTGCAGCGCGGTCACGACCTTTCCCGCGAGCCGGGCTCGAAAGGCAACGGGACGAAGCCACGCGACACTGCGCGCGATTACAAAGCCAATCGCGGTGGCCAAATCACGCGAGAGCACGATGAAGTACTGCATGCTCGTGACCGTCCTCTCGAACAGCAGCACGCTGATCGCGGTGAACACGAATGCGCGATCGGCGATTGGATCGATCAGTTCGCCCCATTTGGAGATCTTGTTTGCACGGCGCGCGAACCAGCCGTCGAGAAAATCAGTGAGCGCGGCCGCGAGAATCAGCGCCAGACGCGCCTCGGCGGCTTGAATCGCGGCAAAGGCCGCGGCCAGCACGAGACGCGAAAGTGAGAGCGCGTTTGCGATAGACCATAGTGATCCACGTTCCACGCGGGGCAAACTACATTGCCGCGTCGCTTGTTGCTCGTCGTCAGTCGGACTATCGTCACGCGTGCTGAGCAGCGCCGTCTTCTTCATCGTCTCGGCGCTGGTACTTGCCTGGGACGTCGCCACGGCGGGTGAGATCGCGCGGTTGCCGCGGGCGCCGCGTGCATTTGCGTACCTCAGCGCCTTTTGCGGCCTTCTGATCCTGCCCGCGACGCTCGTTGGATTTGCGTCCGGATCGGTGCTGGCCGGCCGCGCCATGTACACAATCGCGTGGTTGTGGCCGCTCACGCTCGTGCTCTTCGCCGCGCAAGCCACGTATGGTTGGGTGCGCCGTCAAGCGACCCCCGGCCTGGCGCTCCCGATCGTCGCCTACAACGTGCTGATCGCGCTGGCAGCGATCTCGCGCTCCCTCGCTTCCTTCGACGATGTGTTAGGCGAGGTCGTGCTCGTGCCCGAGGCGGCGCGGGCGAGCGCCTTGGGGCTCGTTTTCGGCCGCGAAGCGTTAGGCAGCCCGCTGGCGCTGCTGGTGCCGATGCTCGTTCCGGCGAATCCGGCGCGCAGCCGCGCCATGCGGCTCAGCCGCAGCGCACTTGCGGCGCTCGCTGTGCTGATCTCGTGCGTGATTGCGCTGGAGTGGCCGCCCGCGGCGCGCGCCGTCACGACATACGCCGGGTTCGACGCGGAGCGGCTGCAGGAGCGGCCCGGTGGCGACTTTGCGCTTGGCCTGTGGATACTCCCCACGCTGGACGCCCCGCCACCGCCGCTCGCACTGACGTACGATCTGCAGCTCATCGATTCGCTCACGCCAGGCGCCATCGCCGTCGAGCTGACGCCTAACGGGACTCGCTCGGGCGCGCTGGATTCGCTCAGTCACTCGCTGGATGATCTGCGTCGCGACAGCACGCTTCTCATCGTGGCGCTGGGTTACGACAGGCACGATCGTGAGCGATTCGACGCATCGCCTGACGAGTACGCGGCCGCTCGCATCCGCGCGATCGATCGCATCGTCCGCACGCTGCGACCCGATTACGTGCTGCCGGCGCGCGAACCGTACGAGGCAGGGATGCGCGCGCTGGGCGACGTGCCGGTGGATTGGTGGATCGGCTATCTCCGAAAGGCCGCCGACACCGCGCGCATTCTCAGACCGCGCACGCTTGTCGGCATCGATGCCGCGAGCTTCACGGCGAAGGACTCTGCTTTGTATCACTGGGCCGCCGGTGCAAACTCCGGCATCGACGTACTCGGATTCGCCTTCGTGCCCTCGTATGCGGGAGGAGCTGCCTTACAAGCGCGCATGCGCGCCGCCGATCGCTGGATGCGAAATGCGCAGAACAAGGAACACTGGATCTTCGCCGCGGGTGAAACGCCGGCCACCCACGGCGAACGCAATCAGGCGCGAGCACTGTGGGGAACCCTCGCTTGGGCGACGAGTCGCGCTGGCGTGCGCGGGCTGATCGTCCGCTCCGCGGGCGACTACGATGCCATCAATGGCATCAGGGCCCCGGGCGGCAGATTGCGGCCTGTCGCCGACGTGCTTCGTCGCGCCCGAACACTTCTCGCAGAATCACGCGCGTTAGGGAGAGAACCATGACGGAGTTCGCCGGTTTCAACAAGAAAGCGCTCACGTTCCTGCGACAACTCAAGCGCAACAACCGGCGCGACTGGTTCGAGGAGAACAAGCCGACGTACACCGCCGATGTGCAAGAACCGATGCGTGATCTCGTCCAGGAGATGGACACGCGCTTTGGGCGTTTCGCTCCGGAGATCATTGGCGACGTGAAGAAATCAGTCTTCCGCATTTATCGCGACGTGCGCTTTTCAAAGGACAAGTCGCCGTACAAGACGCACGCGGCGTGCTGGTTCTACCATCGCGCCGCTGGCAAGAAGGTCGGTCAGGAAGCGCACGAAGGAGGAGCGGGCTTCTATTTCCATCTGGAGCCTGGAGCGTCGTTCGTTGGTGCTGGCATATGGATGCCTCCGCGACCGTCGCTCCAAAGGCTGCGTGACGCAGTCGCCAACGATCATGTGAAGTTCGCCGCCGTGGCAAATAGTCCGCTGACCAAGCGCCGGTTTGGCGGACTGAGCGATGAAGGACGGCTCAGTCGCGTGCCGCGTGGGTATTCTGGCGATCACCCTGCAGGGGAATTGCTGCGCAATGTGTCCTACATCGTGGGCCGGAGTCTGAAGGACGACGAAGTGCTGAGCAGCAAATTGGCGCAGACTCTGGAAAAGGATTTCAGCGTTGCACTTCCGCTGGTGCGGTGGTTGAACAGCGCACTGGGTTATCGACCGGCGACTTCGCGTTAGGCTCGGGAGTTGGCAGCATGCGATACACTAAAGGTTTGGCAATCGCTTTCATCGCGGGCTTGAGTGCCTGTCAGAGCCCATCGGGGACGGGCGACAAGGGCGTCGCTCCGGATTCCATCAAAGCACTCTCGCGCGAGCTCACGGCCAGCGAGCGCGCGCTCATCTCGGCGTCAGATACGTTTGGCGTGACCCTGTTAGGCGCCATCAACAGTACGCGCACGAACGAGAACATCTTCCTCTCGCCGCTCAGCATCTCTGTCGCGCTGGGCATGACGATGAATGGCGCCGCCGGCAATACGTACGACGAAATGCGCCTCGGGCTCGGATTCGGCACGCTGGCGCAAGACCAGATCAACCAGTCGTACAAGTCTCTCGTCGATCTGCTGCTCGGGCTTGATTCGCACGTGACGTTCAAGATCGCGAACGCGATCTGGAGCGATCAGCGCTTCGCGACTGCAGTGGAGCCGGCGTTCCTGACGACCGTGAAGCAGTACTTCGGCGCCGAGGCGCGCGTGCTCGACTTCAGCTCACCGAGCGCGGTGACGACGATCAACACGTGGGCGTCGGATCAAACGGCCGGGAAGATCGAGAAGGTGTTGGACAGCATCGGCGATGAAGTGATGTTCCTCATGAACGCCATCTACTTCAAAGGCGATTGGCGCACGTCGTTCGATCCAAAGGACACGCAGCCGCGCCCTTTCAGGCTGCTCTCGGGTCAGTCGATCAACGTGGAAACGATGTATCGCAAGGGGAACGTGCGGCGTGGCTCGATTCCAGGCGCGACCGTCGTCGACCTGCCCTATGGCGGCGATGCCTTCACGATGACGATCCTCCTGCCCGACAGCACGAGTGACGTGAACGCGCTGGTAAGAAACCTAACGCCGAACACCTGGCGTCAGGCGCAAGCCTCGGTGCAGAGCGCCAACGTCGGGTTGTACCTCCCCAAGATCAAGCTGTCGTGGAAGGGTGAGATCCGTCCGGAGCTGGCGACACTGGGCATGCGCGACATGCAGAACCCGCTCGTGGCGGACCTGAGCAAGCTCGCGCGCGGCGCGCGGCCCGGTGACCTCTACATCAGCAAGGTGCAGCACGACACGTACGTGGACGTCAACGAAATTGGGACAGAAGCAGCCGCGGTGACGACCGTTGGCGTGACGCCAACGAGCATCTGCCTAACGTGCGACGTGCGCATCGACCGCCCCTATTTGTTCGCCATCCGCGAGCGGTTGTCCGGAACGGTGCTGTTCGTTGGCAAGATCGTGCGGCCGGAGATCAACTAGTCCCCCGGCTCGCCTCCCGGCTTGTACTCACAGGCTGACCTTGAACTGGTAACACTCGCTTGTCAGCACGACGGCTCCGGTCGCCGCGTCAATGACGCGGAAGTGGATATCAAACTCCGAGCCGAAGGGGGAGGCGACGGTGCGAAACAGCTCTTCCCGCCCCGTGCCCTTGTCATCGGTTGTGATGGACTGCGGCTGAAGCCCCTTGCCGAGTGTGAGCCACGCGGTGCTCGTGCAATCGTCGTCGACGGTGACGTCGACCGCGCGCTGGAGAAGGTAGCTCGTGTTCGGTGCAAGATCGCGCACCCACGTGTCGAGATGGATCGTGAGAACGTCATCGTTAGGCTGACGGAACTTGACATGCCCGAAGCCCTGGCCGCGCAGGATGACCTGAAGGTTGAAGTTCGGCGTTTCCGGTCCCCAGGCTTGCGCCGACTGTACCGCTGCGGCGCCAGGTCCAAGCACTTCGCTCGCCATCGGAGTTACGGGATTGTCAGCGCAGGCTGCGAGGAAAATCGTGACGGCGATTGCAACGTCATAAGTCACATAGCTCGTCGGTTTCATTGTGTACTCCTTTGACTTCGTTGGGTGAGGTACGCGTTAGGCAATCGGCTGCGCCGGTGGCTACAACGGCAGCGTCGTGCAGCTGCTCTGAAGGACGGCCTTCGGCGCGGCGCCGACTTCGACGAGACGGAACACCACGTCGAACGCCGGGAGCGGGAACGTGAGGGCCTGTCCAAAATCAGCTTGTCCCTCGCCGCTCGCATTCGTCGTTAGGATCGGCGACCCTGTTCCCTGGTCGACGAAGCTGCTGAAGTACACTGGTGCTGGCGTTATCGCCGACCATGGCGCCATCGCCAGTCCGCGTTGACACGAACCGTCAGTCAGCGTCGCAATATCGAATCCGGCGGGTGGAGCGGCGCCAAACCCTTCAGCCGCTCGCTGCACCTGAAAACCCGTGTTGGCTTTCGCGCCGCGGACTTTCACTTCGATGTGAACCGCGAAATTCCCAGCCGTGGTGGGGTGTGGAACGCGCGTGGCTTTGATCTCCCCCATCCCCTGGCCGAATAGGGCGACGAGCGGCAAGAAACCTGGAGTCAGTCCGTCGCCAACTCCCGGCCCGGACGACGAATCGGAACAGGCAGTTGCCAGCAGCAGCGTTGGCAGGACACAGCGCAACATCATTGAAGTGCGTGACCAGGACATGCGGACCTCTGACGGCGGGAAATTCGGTTCATTGGCGTGCGCCTGCACGGGGACGCTCATCGGTGGTCCGATCAGCCTGGAACCCGACAGCGGATGGGGTAGATTGCCTAACCTGCGCCACTGCACTGATCCGGCGCTGACGTCAGACTGATCTGGCGTGGGAGGGCACGTGGCACGCGCGCCCGCAACGCAGCTGATTCGATTCCGCACGCTCGGTTCGACGGATCTGCGCAATCCAGCCGGCGAGGAAATTCGCGGAGTACTCGCCCAACCCAAGCGGCTGGCGCTGTTGGCGTATCTCGCATTCGAGAAGCCCGGTGGATTTCATCGCCGCGACACGCTTCTCGCGTTGTTCTGGCCCGACCTCGACCTCGCACACGCGCGCGACGCGCTGAACCAGGCAATTCGCCACCTCCGGATCGAGCTCGGCGCCGAGGCGATAGTGAGTCGCGGCACGACGGAAGTGGGACTCGATGTTGGTCGCCTTTGGTGCGACGCGGTGGCATTTCGTGAGGCGATCGCGGCAGGCGACCCGGAACACGCGCTGGAGCTGTACGCGGGCACCGTGCTCGAAGGCTTCTTCACGAGCGATGTCGCTCCGGAGTTCGAGCAATGGCTCGATGTACAGCGAAGTGACGTTAGGCAGAAGGCCGCTGCCGCCGCGGTGACTCTGGCGGAGCGTGCCGCCGCAGCCGAAGAGATCGCGAAAGCCAGCGAGTTCGCCCGGCGCGCGGCCTCGCTGCAGCCTGACAGTGAGGACGTGTGGCGGCGAGCGATTGCGGTTCTCGACAGCGTCGGCGAACGCGCGGCCGCGCTGGCCCTCTTCGAGCGGTTTTCGCAGCGCATGGTAGAGGAATACGGCGCCGAGCCAACGCCGGAGATGCGACGCTTCGTCGCCGGGATCCGCGCGCGGCGGGATCCACGCCCGGCGTTACCTAACGAGAGTGCTGAAACCGTTGATGCTGCGGCCGCAGCCCGGGACGCAAACGCAGCTCGCCGCAGTATCGGTGCCTTGACAGTCATGTCGCGGCGGCGCGGCGTTGCGATGAGTCCATTACGGCTCGGCGCGCTGGTGGCGGCCCTGCCTTTGTCGTTGTTGCTCGTTCAGCGCTTGATCGACAGGCCGTCTGGGGCGGCGTTGCCGCCGGACGCGAATCTCCTGGCGGTCGCCCCGTTCGATGTGGTGAGCAGAGAGCACGATCCCTGGCGCGAAGGGCTCATGGACCTTCTCGCCGCGCAGCTCGAGGGCGCGGGGCCGCTGCACTCCGTTTCGCCAAGCCTCGTGATACAGAGCTGGCGCGGACGCGCCGACGAGGCTTCCACCGCGGCGTTAGGCAGAAGGACTGGCGCCGGAATCGTTCTCTACGGAAACGTCGTCTCCGCCGGCCATGATTCGGTTCGCGTGAGCACGCGGCTTCGTGACCTCGGCAGCGGTAGCGCCAGCGAGATCGAAGTGCGCGATCTTGCCGCGCGTCTCGATCGCGTCGCAGACTCCATCTCGGTCCGTGTGCTTCGCGAGCTCGGACGTACACGGCCGATCGCGGCAGTTCCCTCTGCCGGCTTCGCGTCGCAGTCACTGCCGGCCATCAAGGCCTATCTCGCCGGCGAGAAGTTTTATCGCCGCGTTAGGCGCGACTCGGCGATGGCTTACTACGCTCGGGCCGTGTCGCTCGACACCACGTTTGCGCTCGCCTGGCGGCGCATGGCGCAGGTGCGATGGATGGGTGTGTCGGAAGGGGACGACACCGTCAGCATGTATGGCTTGCGCGCCGGCCGCTTGAATCACGGGTTATCGACGCGAGACAGCTTGCTCGTCCTGGCAGACTCTCTGTACGCAGCTGGACAGCCCAGGTGGGGCCGGGACAAAGTGCAGCGTCTTCACGCAACACTCGACGAAGCCACGCGTGAGTTCCCGCGCGATGCAGAAGCATGGCGTCAAACCGCCCTCGCGCGCACATACGCGCCAATGGTCGGTACCGCGCCCGAGCGCACGCTCGAAAGCATCGACCGCGCGATTCAGCTCGACTCCAGCTTCGCTCCATCGTTCGATTGGCTATCGGCAGAGAAGCTTGCGCTGCAGTTGAATGACGTCGCTGCCGCACGGCGCCACATCGTGCTCGGAACGGTGTGGGAATCGCCGCAGCGGCAGGAAGGACTCAAAATCGCTCTGGGCATTCTCGACGGCCGTCGCGCCGCACAGCGTTCACTCGATCAGTGGCTGGATACGGCATCGGTCGAAGCGATGGACGTGGCGGCGCACGCGCTGGAGGATTGGCCCGACTCTGCAGAGACTGCCGTTAGGCTGCGACGCACCCTGCTCGCACGGGCCAGGGATTCAAGCGACACGGACTCGGTGAACGACCTGCACATCCATCTCTCATACGCGTTGGCGCGTCGCGGACATCTCCGCGAATCGTTCACCAGTAGCAAGGGTCACCCCTTTCACTTCTTCGCCCAGACGGCCCACTTCGGCGGTATCCCCGAATCGGCAATAATCGAGCGAGCTTTGCAGCAGCCATATGGTTTGTTATCCTGGCTCGCGGAACGCCGCGACACGGTGGCGCTCAGGCGAGCGCTGCGGCAGCTCGACTCCATAGCACGTGGAGCCGCTGCACAGGTGGCGTCCACGCCAGAGTGGGATGTCGCGCGTGCTCGAGCCTACTTGTCGCTGGCTCGTGGCGATACGACAGACGCGATCCGTCGCTTCGTGCCTGTGATCGAATCGCAGTGCCCGGGCTGTTCATTTTCGCGAACGTATGTCGACATCTTTACCGCTGCGCCTCTCATCGCCTCACGAGGCATGTATCAAAGGGCCGCGACGTGGCTCGACTTCGATAATACGACCGTCTTGCGGCCAGTGTTCGACGTGTGGTTCGCATTGGCTCGCGGCCGCATCGCCGAGCGTCTTGGCAAACGCGAGAAAGCCGCGGCCGAATATCGCTTTGTTGCCGCCTCGTGGCGCGACGCGGATCCACAGCTGCAACCCTATGTGAATGAGGCGCGCGCTGCGCTCCAGCGACTCGCGAGCGCCAGACGCCGCAGGTCCTGACGGGAGTTCGTTAGGCCTTCCCTCGCACGACCCCTTCCACGCGCCGGTTCGGGTCGAAGGCCTGCCTCGCCAGCTCGCGGATATCGCCGGCGTTCACGCCGCGGATGGACCGCTCGTACTCATCGAGCTCCTGCAGTCCCTCGCCTAACAACCAGGCGTCGACGATCTCACCCAGAACGGACGCTCCACTCTGCCGCGCGATCGCGTGTGAGCCGACCAGATAGTTCTGCGCACGCTGCAGCTCCTCCGCCGTTACAAGATCCGTGCGCAGCTTCGCGAATTCGGCCAACAGCCCGGCTCGCGCCGCGTCTTCTTTATCCGGCGACGTCGCGATGTAAGCCACAATCGCACCGGCGCGGCGTCGTTGCATCGCGTGCACGTGCACAGTGTACGCCAGCGACTTCTTATCGCGCAGCTCGTCGAAGAACCTGCCACCCAAACCGCTTGCGATCGCGGTAAGAACTTCGGCCGCAAAGCGCTGCGTATTCGTGCGATCCGGACCGGGGAATGCCAGCGCGAGCGCGGACTGCGCCTTATCGCGCGACTCGCTGCGCATCGTGTGGCTGGCCGGCCACGTCGGCGGCGAGACGGCTGCGCCGTTCGTGAGCGCAAGATCGCAAAACGCTGCCGCGGCGAGGCGGGCGGCCAAGTCGGGCTCCACGTCTCCCACGATCGCGATCACGCTGTGGCCACGCAGCAAGCGCTCCGCATGCCATGCTGCGACGTCGCCTGCGGTCACGGCGAGGAGCGTCTCCTCGTCGCCTAACGTCACTCGCGAGTACGGATGTCCCTCGAACGCCGCTTCGACGGCAAGACGGATCGGATAGCGCATCATGTCGTCGCGCAGCTGCTCGAGCTGCGCCAGCGCAATGGCGCGTTCGGTGTCGATGGCCCCGGCCGCGAAGGACGGTTGCTGCACCACGTGCGCCAGCAGGGCGACAGCCTCCTCGAAGCGCGACACTGCAACGCTCAGCATCCAGCCACTCGCCTCGGGGGACACGCTCGCTGAAATGCTGCCACCGAGCCCTTCGGACACTTCCGCGATCTGATCACCGGAGAGGGCACGCGTTCCCTTGAGCGCGCCGCGCACGAGCAGCGTGGACATGCCGACCGAGGCATTGGGTTCGGCGACAACGCCGCCTAACGCGAACATGCCGATGTGCACCAGCGGCGAGCCGGCGCGGCGCTGCACCAACACCGGGACGCCGCCGCCGGTGCGGAAGCGGCGGATGCCGTGATCTTCGCCTTCGGAGTCCGCGCCGTTGCGCGCGATAATTGCCGGTGCTCGCGGCATCTCTTGCGCCGGCGCGACGCGTTCGACCTCCGCGGCGAGCGTCGCGCGCACAAAACCACTCTCGGCGGCGAACTGCGCGGCGGCATTTGGACGGTAAACGAGCAGGGCGGCATTCGCCGGCGACAGATACCGCTCCGCGGCTTCGCGCACCTGAGGGGCCGTGGCCGACATCGCCCGCTCGTAATACTCGACGGCCAGCCGCCAGTCGCCTAACGCTTCCCATTCAGCGAGGAGATTCGCCTGGCCATCCATCGTCTCCAGGCGACGCGACCAGCGGGCGTCCGTCATGCGGCGCGTGCGTTCCAGCTCCGCTTCGGTGGGCCCCAGCTCGCACATGGCGTGGATCTCGGTCCAGATTGCCTTGGCGGCATCCCAGGCGCGCTCGGGCGGGCCCTCCGCCTCGGCACCGAATACCCCGAGATCGGTCGGCGTATAGTTGTACGCCATGACACTCGACGCATACCGCCGCTCCCGTACGGCGCGATACAGCCGCGATGAGCGCCCCATCGCGAGTACAGCGCCTGCCACGTCGAGGGGCGGCGTGTCCGGGTGCAGCGCCTCAGGCGTGCGCCACCCGAACGCGAGATGCGTTTGCGCGATATCACCGGTCATCTCGCGATAGCGGAAGCCGCTCGGCCCTTCCTCGTTAGGCCCCGGGACGCGAACGGGATCGCCGGCAGGAAGCCGGCCGTACAGCGACTCGACGTGACGCAGCGTCGCAGCGACGTCGATATCGCCGACGATGGCGAGAATGGTGTTGCCGGGACGGTAGAAGTTGCGATAGAAGCGCTGCAGATCGTCTCGCGTTAGGGCGCGCAGACCCGCCTCGTGTCCGATGCGCCAGCGGCGGATGCGGTGGCGGTCGTGCAACAGCGCGTACATCGACTCGGTGGCGACGGCGGATGGATTGTCCGCCTTCCGCTTGGCCTCCTCGATGATGACTTCCAGTTCGCGCGCCAGCTCCGCGCCGTCGATCAACGCGTTGGCGTACGCGTCAGCCTGGATCTCGAGGCCCGCCGTGAAGCCCTCGCGCGGGAGAACGGCGTAGTACGACGTGTAGTCGTAAATCGTCGCCGCGTTGAGATAGCCGCCGTTGGCTTTCGTGGCCTTCGCGATCTCCCCGACGCCGCGCGTGGGCGTCCCCTTGAAGAACATATGCTCCAGCACGTGCGCGATGCCGGCAACGTCGTCGGTCTCGTCGAAGTAACCGGCTTTGACATATGTGACGACAGCGGCCACAGGCGCGGACGTATCGCGCCTAACTAATACCGTGAGGCCGTTTGCTAGGCGCACGCGCTGCGTCGTATGCAGCGCATCAAACCAGGCAGGCATTATCGCGCCACAGCAAAACTGCACCACCGCGGACCAACGCGGACAATGTGCTGACTAACGCGGAGACTGCGGCTTTTTGAAAAACAGTGAGCAAGCATGCCGTTCAATTGGTTATGCGGTCGTCCGTGTTTTGTCCGCGTCTCTCTGCGTTCGTCCGCGGTGAAGCAGTTGATCTTAGCGGGGTTGCGTAGGTAGAACTGGCTGGTTCGGCGTAGGCGGAACCGCGCACACACCCCACGGCCCCTGCCCCGCTCGGCTCAGAAACCGCTGGGCTTCGTCGAAACGGCCGAGCCTAACGAGGGCGCACGCGAGATACCCCATCGCCGAGCGATCCTGCGAATTCGCTTCGATCGCGCGCACGTAGAAGCGCGATGCCAGCTGCGGGTCGCCGATGCTCAAGAGGTACGAACCCATCTCGCGCATCGCCGCGCCGTTGTTCGGCTCCAGACGCACAGCTGTCTGTAGCTCGCGAATCGCGGTCGCGCGATCACCCTCCTCGCGCGCCATGCGGCCGAGGTAGATGTGCGGCTCGGCGAGCTTCGGCAATCGCCGCGCCACGCCCAGGAATTTGTCGCGCGCTTCGGTGCGGCGGCCGGCGGCGTATGCAGCGCGCGCCTGCTCCAGCGCGCGCGGCCCCGTGTACCAGCGCCATCCATAATACGCGCCACCGCCCACGACCGCGATGAGAAGGATGACGGCGAGAATAATGCCTAACGAATTGCGCGACGTTGCGGTCTGTGTGTCGCTTGCCCAATCGGTCGCTCCCGGTGGGGCCGGCGGCGGCGAAACTGGATCCGGCGCTCTATATGTCTCCGGACTCCGCGCAACTTCGCGCAGCGCTGCCCCTGACTGCACAACCGCTTCGAGCTGCTGAAAGCCAACCTGCGCCGCGCGAACATCGGCTTCGGTCGGCGGATAATCGCTGACCTTCACGCGCTCCGCGGCGGCGCCGAACTCTACGAGCGCATGGGCTTGATCGAGCGTAATGGCGTTACGCTGCCGAAGCTCACGGATCAGCGCCTGCCCACCTAACGAAGGCTGCCCGCTCAGCGCGCGCAGCGCGTCCTGGGTCGCATCCCACGCCTCGAGGATCGCAGCCGCGATGTCGTCGCCACGTGTGGCGTTAGCGAGCCGTCCTATCGCTGGCCGTGCCGCATCCAGCGCGCCGAGTGCGACGCGCGACGCGACCGTCACCTCACGATGCGCAGCAGTCCAGCGTCCGCGCTTCCGCGCAGAAAACTCTCCGCGTCGCCCGTGGGAATGACCACCCCGGTAAGCGAGAACCGCCGCCGCGCCTCCGTTGCCATGAACTCCTCGACCGAGTACCCGATGAACGCGATGTCCGCGTCGCGCATGGCCTGCACAATCTCTTCCCAACTTCCGCGAAAATCGCGTCCGTCGCTCGTCATGACCTGGTGGTCGTCGCCCAGTCCCGCACCGAGCTCTTCACGACGTCCGTCACCTGTAGCAAGATCGCTGAGCATCTGACCGAAAAGCTCGAGCTGATTCTTTGTTTCGTGCTGAGCTTCAGCGGCAACGCGCTGCTCGACCTCCGCGAAAAGTTCGTCGAGCGCGTCAGGCTCACCGGCAAGCTCGCCTAACCGTTCATCCCATGCTTTGAGTCGCACGTCATCATCGCGATAG
>DATBKN010000078.1:0-24788 GCA_036555845.1 Gemmatimonadaceae bacterium
CGCGCTACGTTTCGTTAGGCTCGCTCGTGGCCGCCGTCACGCTGGCTGCTGCCGTGGCGCTGACGCGTGGCGTGCAGTCGGCGCCGTTCCTGGCCGCGCTGGTAGTCGCGGCGTTTGTGATCTGGAGTCATCGCTCGAACATCGCTCGGCTGCGCCGCGGGGAAGAGCGACGGCTTGGCCGCCCCGGCACGCAGGGTGGGAGTGCGAGCCAGAGCGCGCCCGGTGCGCGTGAGGCGCGACAATGACTCGCCTCGCTGTCGTCGGAGCAGGTGCGTGGGGGACCACGCTCGCGCACGTCGCGGCGCGCCAGCTGAAGGATGTCGCGCTCTGGGCGCGCGAGGAAGACGTCGTCGAGCGCATCAACGCGCGACACGAGAACAAGCGCTTTCTCCCTGACGTGCAGCTCGATCCAGGCGTGAAAGCGACACACGATGTGCTCGATGCCGTTCGGGATCGAGATGTCGTCGTTTACGCCACACCGTCGCATGTGTTGCGCGATGTCGTGCGAATGAGCGCGACGTGCGTCTTGCCAAAGGCAATCATCGTTGTCGCGACAAAGGGAATCGAGCGCGGCTCCCTTGCGCTGATGACGGACGTCGCCGAATCCGAGCTTCCGGGTCGAATAGTGGTGGCGATCTCGGGACCGAGCTTCGCGTCTGAAGTCGTGCGCGAACAACCGACCGCGCTCGTGGCCGCGTCGCGCGACAGCTCCGCGGCCGAAGCGATCCAGCATGTCTTCAGCACGAACACGCTGCGCGTCTATACCAACGACGACGTCGCCGGCGTCGAGTTGGGCGGGGCGCTCAAGAACATCATGGCGATCGCCACTGGCATCGCCGATGGGCTCGAGCTGGGACTCAACTCGCGCGCGGCGCTCATCACGCGCGGCCTCGCCGAGATGACGCGCCTCGGCGTTGCGTTAGGTGCGCGCGCGACGACATTCGCCGGCCTTGCCGGACTCGGCGATCTGGTGCTCACGTGCACCGGTGCTCTCTCGCGCAACCGCGCGTTAGGCATCGAGATCGGCCGTGGCGGCAAGCTGCGCGATATCCTGGCGCAGCGCGAGACGGTCGCGGAGGGCGTCGTCACGACGGAAAGCACCTGCGACCTCGCCGCACGAGAACAAATCGAAATGCCAATCGTTCATGCTGTGGCACGGGTTCTCTTCGACGGCCTCGATCCACGCGCCGCCATTACCGCCCTCATGTCACGCGATCTTCGCTCGGAGCGCGACGAATGACTGCCGAACCTGTTCAGGAATTCTTTTCTATCGGCGAGGTCTGTCAGCTGACGGACCTCAAGCCGCACGTGCTGCGTTACTGGGAGAGTCAGTTCCGCTTCCTGCATCCGGCGAAAAACCGGTCCGGGAATCGTGTCTATCAGCGTCGCGAGATCGAGCTGATCCTTCTCGTGAAGCATCTCCTCTATACCGAGAAGTACACGATCGACGGAGCACGCAAGAAGATCGACGAGCACCGGCGCAACGGCGAGCTGCGAGGTGAGGCGCGGGCGGCGCTGGAGCTCGAAACGCTGCGCGGCCTGGAAGACGAATTGTCGCAAGTGCTCAAGCTGCTCGAAGAAGGGGGGCCGGCTCCGGCTCGCAAGCAGAACGAGGAGGACGCGGCCAGCTAATGCGCTTCCTCTGCACGAACGACGACGGCATTCTCGCGCACGGCCTCGAATGTCTTGTCCGCGCGGCCAAACAAATCGGTGACGTCACTGTCGTCGCGCCGGACCGTGAACAGAGCGCGACGAGTCATTCGCTCACGCTGCACCATCCGCTGCGCGCCATCCAACGAGGCGAGAACCGCTATCAAGTAGACGGCACGCCGACTGACTGCGTGATGCTCGCGCTCGAGATGTTGATGCCGGTAAAGCCCGACTTCGTGCTCAGCGGCATCAATCACGGCCAGAACATGGGCGAAGACGTGCTGTACTCGGGGACCGTCGCCGCGGCCATGGAGGGTCTCGCGTTAGGCATCCGTTCCATCGCCATTTCCTACGCGGGACGCGATTTCTTTGCGGACAGCTCTCGCCTCGAGGAGCTGGTGCAGGTCCTCGTGCCGCTGCTCACGCACATCACGGGGCTGAGCGATCTTCCCGCGGACACACTGCTCAACATCAACATCCCTCCCGTTCGCCCGGCTGACATCAACGGCGTCAAGCTCACACGCCTTGGCCGCCGCGTGTATTCCAATTCGATCAGGCCGATGGAAGACCCCTGGGGCAGGCCGATTTATTGGATCGGGGGTGGAGAAGTCACCTGGGCCGGCGACGACAGATCCGACTTCCAGGCGATCCGCGACGGCTATGTGTCAGTGACGCCGCTGCACCTGGATCTCACGCATCACGCGCGCTTCGACGAAGCAGAGGTGTGGTGGCGAACACCCTAGATCCCGCCTATCGAGGCAAACGCCGCCGCTTACTCGAAGTCCTGCAGACAAACGGGATCAAGGACCTCGCCGTCTTGCGCGCCTTCGATGCGACGCCGCGGCACCTCTTCGTTCCAACCGGCGTTAGGCACAACGCCTACGAGGATACGGCGCTACCGATCGGCAACGGGCAGACGATATCACAACCGTCTGTGCACGCCCGATCGCTGGAGCTGCTGCGCCTCACGGGGCACGAGCGCGTGCTCGAAATCGGCACCGGCTCCGGCTACCAAACGGTGCTGCTGGCACACCTGGCGGCGCAGGTCTTTTCCGTCGAGCGAGTGCCGGCGCTGCTCGAACGCGCACGCGAGATCATCCGCGAGTGCGGCGTGAACAACGTGTCGCTCTTGTTAGGCGACGGCACACTGGGCTGGCGTGAGTACGCGCCGTACGACGCGATCGTCGTCGGAGCCGCAGCCCCTGAAATCCCCAAGCCGCTCCTGGAACAGCTCGCTGAGGGCGGCCGATTGCTCCTGCCGCTGGGCGGACGTGATGAGCAGATGCTGGTTCTTGTGACGCGAAACGGTGAGAGCTACGAGCAGCGTGACATCACGCCGGTGCGGTTCGTCCCGCTCTTGGGCACGCATGGCTGGAGCTGACCTCGCTAACGGCCATCGGTGTCACGCCATGGGCGAGTAAAAGAACGGAGTTTCGCGATGTCGGATCCTTCACAAACGCCGCCGGGCAGCCGGCCAACAAACGCACGCGTCTTCAGGCCGTTCACCGGTGGAGGGACGGCGGGGCAGGGTGCTCAGACAAGCACGACGCCCACCGCCACCCCGCAACGTCGCGCGGGTCAGCCTTTCCGCCCGTTCGTCGGAGCGCAGGGAGCGACGAAACCACCAATCGAGCCACAAGAGTCGCCGGCAGCCGTGATAGTCGCGGCGACTACAGTGGAGCCTGTTGTTGAGTCCATTCCGGCGCCGGCTCCGACATATCACGAACCTGAGCCAGCACCGATCGCTCACGAGGCCTGGGAGCGCTACGTCGCGCCGGAGCCCGAACCGTACATCGCACCAGAGCCTCAGGCGTACATCGCACCAGAGCCGGAGCCGTACACAGCACCGGGGCCTCAGGCCTACCTCGCTCCGAAGCTAGAAGCCTTCATCGCACCCGAGCCTGGTCGATTGGTGCATGAGGAGCCGATCGCCGAACCTGCGCCGGCAGTACGCAATTCTGAAATCACTGTCGAAGTCCCGCAGATCGACGATGCCGAGTTTGAGCTCGAACCGGAGTCGATCGCGTCGGCTGAGCAGAATGCGAAAGCTAGGCCTCCCATCACCGTCGAAGTGCCGGCGATTCCGAGCGAAGAGGCGATGGCTGCGATCCGCGATGTCGCGCACGAGGGCGATCTCTGGGAGACCGCGTACTCGTCCGCGTCGATTGAGGAGCCGTCGAGCGACGTTGTGATCGACGAGGTCGAAGCGGCATTCAGCGAATCCGCTCCGTCGTCGAACGACACCGCACGGCTGGACGACGCGCTCGTTGCCGCGATCACGCTTGAAGCGATCGCGCGCCGTCTGCGCAATGGCGAAGTCGACATACGACCTGCGCGTGGTGCGAGCATGTCAGCCGAGGAGTCCGCTCTGGCTACCGTGCTTGCGGCGTTGCTCGCGAATCGGTAACCAAAGGGTGTGCCAACTGAACGCTTCGAAGTCCAAGGCCGAGTTCAGGGCGTTGGATTCCGCTGGTTCGTGCGCGAGCGGGCGCGCGCGCTTGGCCTCGCCGGCTGGGTGCGCAATCTTCCGTCGGGGAGCGTCGAGCTCGTAGCTGCTGGAGAGATGGAAGCGCTGCAGCGGCTCGACGCGGCGCTGCGCGCAGGGCCACCCGGTGCGCGCGTGGATGACGTAGTACGCCGGCCGGTGGACGAAGAGTCCGAGTTGGCGCGGCCCTTTGCCATTGCTCGTTAGGCCGCGCCGTGACGGACCTCGCCAGGTTCATCCGCGACGTTCCGGACTATCCGAAACCCGGCATCGTCTTCAAGGACAACACGCCGCTCCTCGGCGATCCGGCCGCATTCGCGGCCGCGTGCGAGCGCATGGCGGCGCCATACAGGGACAGCGCAGTCACGCACATCGTCGCGATCGAGAGCCGCGGCTTCCTGTTCGGTGCGCCGATCGCAATGGCGTTAGGCGCCGGTCTCGTTCCGATGCGCAAGGCAGGGAAGCTTCCGCACACAACGACGGGGATTTCGTACGACCTCGAGTACGGAACCGATCGGCTGGAAATCCATGCGGACGCGCTCACGAACGGAAGTCGCGTGCTGTTGGTGGATGATGTCCTGGCGACTGGCGGAACGGCTGCGGCGGCGTGTCAGCTCATCGAATCGCTGGGCGCCACTGTTGTTGGCTGCTCCTTCCTCATGCGACTCGGCTTCCTGAACGGGGTACAGAGACTGGCCAATCGTCGCGTCACAAGCGCGCTGCTATGTGAGTAGCCATCCGCTTTACCCACAAGAAGTTGGCGGCTACATTCCGCCGCTCCTCGCTGTACTGTCGCCCCTGTAGCTCAGGTGGATAGAGCAGCGGTTTCCTAAACCGTTGGCCGGGTGTTCGAGTCACCCCAGGGGCATTATTGGGACGGACTCGCGGCCAGGGACGGCGCCCCATAGCAGAATCAGCAGGATCGCGCGCCCTCTATCAACGCTAGGACCGAATCAGCAAGACACCGAATGACCGACACAGCTTCTGTACGACCAACTGCGAGCGGCGTCGATCCTGACGCGTCTCCGTTTCTCGACTGGATCCGCACGCATACACGCCTGGCGACTTACGTCGGCGTGACAATGCTCGCGCTCGCCGCGGGCGTGTACATGTGGCGTCGCTCAGACGCGATCAAGCAGGAGCGCGCGGAGCAATCACTGCTCAGCGCCTCCCGGACGTTCAGCTCTGGGAACTTGCCGTTGGCTCAATCCGACCTGGAAAGGCTGATCGCGAGGTACGGCTCGACGAACGCCGGAGGGCAGGCTCGGATGCTGCTCGCACAGATCCTTTTTAACCAGAATAAGGTCGACTCAGGCCTCAAGGTCCTGGATGGCGTCGGCGGAGGCCCTGGTGGGGCTTTTACGGCCTCCGTGCACGCGTTAAGGGCTGCTGGCCATGAGCAGGCCGGGAAAGCCGCTGAGGCGGCAGCTGAGTACGACCGAGCCGCCGCGGCGTCGAGAGGCGCTGTTGAGCGGGACACCTATCGCGCTGATGCGGCCCGCGCCTATTCAACCGCTGGAGATACAGCCAAGGCGCTCGCCATCTGGCAGGCCCTCGCGGCTGATGAGCAGTCGGCGCTGAATTCCGAGGCCAAGCTCCGCATCGGCGAGCTGACGGCAAAGCCAGCATCTCCGGGCTAAATCGGACGGAACCAAAGCTGTCAGACGCCAGTCGACAGTTTGAAGCTGTCAGTTTGGTTAACTGACAGCTTTTTGCATCCGCCTGGAGACCCGGTTCAATTGGCGCGAGGCTGACGCTTGTCTGTCGCGCCAGGCGCCGCCGGAGTGAAAGCAAAGCAGCTGCGTATAATATGTGTTATGTAAAGCTACAGGACGAAGAATGTGTGGATAACGTCGCCCCGTTGGTGCAAATCCCTTCTCACGTAGGCGCCGTAACGCGTTCCAGCGGCTTTGGTTGAGATGGGTTCGGCAGGCAGAAGGCTCGACGCCACAATCAGATGTGGCGGTCCAACTACGTGACAGTCGCGTTCGCGAGTCGTACGGGACTACGGGATTGGCCGCGTAGCCGATCCGGCGCGGCGCGCGACAGTGCTTGTAGGCAACTTCACGCGTTAGGCGATGTCGATTCCGTGGGTGAATGGAGCGGCTGGATGAGGGTCCCCGAGTACACGAGACGCCCTTCTCCGCTGAGCCACGGCTGCCAGGCCTCGCTCGATCGTGTCCACGATACGCCGAGCTCGCGGCCACCGCGGGCAAGGATTGATACGGCGTCGGCAACGGGCTCCAGGTTCCATTCAGCGAGCATCGTTGCGACCGCGACGGCTCCAGAGCCGCACGCCAGCGTTTCAGCCTCTACGCCGCGCTCATAGGTCCGCATGGCCCAACGTCCTGGGCCGAGCTGCCGGATGAAGTTGACGTTGGCGCCGCTTCGCAGCGATGGATGCAGCCGCAGCTCGCGTCCCCGCGCTACAAGCGGCACTGCATCGAGATCACTCACCGCGACAACCAGATGGGGCACGCCAACTCGCGTAAATCCAATGCGTTGCTCCCCATGAGCTAATGCAATGTCGCAGGTCGCCTGCGTTCCGAGCGGCTGCGGCATCGACACTTTGGGATCGTCGGACGGTGCGCCGAATGAGCGGATGGCGCCGCTGATCGTTCCAGACGACGAATGGAAGTTGAATACTTCGCCCGGAGTCCGTATGACACCGAGGATGTCTGCGAGTCTCACACTGCATAACGCGGCGTTGCCGCAGAACTCCGCGAGAGTGCCATCGCGGTTGAAGTAGCGGATGCTGTACAGTTCCTTCTCATTCTCGGGTGCTTCGAAGAGCACGATGCCGTCTGCGCCGACTCCGGTGCGTCGGTCGCAAATTCCATCGATGATGGCTGGGTCCTCCAGCTCTGGGTCGTGGCCATTTCGAGCGTCGAAGAAGACGAAGTCATTCCCCGAGCCGGTGAGTTTCCAGAAGTTGAGACCTTCGAGCACGCTGTCCCTGCCTCGCTTCAGACTCGTCGCGTGATTGCCCACCAACGTAGCCGCCACACCATCCAGATTGCTTCGCGCACGATCCGCTTGGACATCTTGCTCACGCCTTCAGTGCGATCGACGAACACGATTGGAATTTCGACGATTCGAAAGCCGCGGCGCCAGGCGCGGAAGCTCATCTCGATCTGGAACGCGTACCCGTTTGACCTCACATCGTCGAGGTTGATTGCCTCGAGGACCGCCCGGCGAAAGCACTTGAAGCCGCCCGTCGCGTCGTAGAGCTGGAGGCCGGTGACTATGCGGGCGTAAACGTTCGCGAAGTAGCTGAGAAGCAGCCGGGCGACGGGCCAGTTCACGACGGTGACGCGGCCTTCGCGGTAGCGTGAACCGAGAACCAGGTCGGCGTCCTGAATGCTGGTGAGGAATTGCGGAAGGTGCGCCGGGTCGTGCGAGAAGTCCGCGTCCATCTCGAGGATGTAGGCGTACGAGCGCTGCAGTGCCCATTTGAAGCCCGCCAGATACGCTGTGCCCAGGCCCATCTTGCTCGGCCGATGGATCACGTTCACGCGCGGGTTTATCGCGGCGATTTCGTCGGCGAGTTGGCCGGTGCCGTCGGGTGAGCCGTCATCAATCACGAGCACGTCGATGCTGGGATCCTGATACAGCACCGCGTCAATGAGCCTCGTGATATTCTCCCGTTCGTTGTACGTCGGGACGATGACGAGCGCGCGTTCAGCCGCCACTGGTGGCGCCTCCGCGCCTGCGAGAGAGCGCAGCTCCGGCGACGCACGCGCCGAGCGAGAGCAGCAGTGCGATGAGCGTGATCAGCTTCCCTGTCTCGTACGGCTTGCTCGCGAAGTTGAACTCGAGTCGCCGCGCGCCGGTTGGGAGCTCGATCCCCATGAACGACATGTCGGCACGCCAGACTTGAACGGGCTTGCCGTCCGCTGTCGCTGACCAGCCGGGATAGTAGTTCTCCGAGACGATCAGCGCGGATCCTGCGGGCGCCGCTGCGTTGAGATCGATGACAAAGTGCCCCGGTTTGTAGTCGGAGGTGCTTGTCTCGATAGGCAGCGGGTCGGGGAGCGTGGTGAGCTGCTGCACCTTGACTGCGGCGTCATTGGCAAAGATCGCGGCCTGCCTAACGTTGAATCGCTGGTCGAGGACAGTGTTAGTCGTAGCCTCATCGTCGGCTTTCACGACGGCAGGTGCGACCCACGAGAATGGGTGGTCGCCGGGTAGCGTGAACAGATATAGCGGCGTGCCGATTGGCGATGAGACCGGTCCCATGACGCGCACGGCCCCGGGAATTGGCAACGAGTCGTTGTTCGTCAGGAAGAACTGGACATTCGCGAGGGACCAGAAATTGGGATTGCCGATTTGGTTGTACGTTGGCCGGCCAGCCAGAACGTCGTACCGATCAATCTGATTCCCGTGGTAGCCTAACGCGTCGCGGATGCCGTGAACCATGAGTCCATCGGTTCCGCTTACATAGGGATCACGTCCTGGCGCCTGGGCAAGCTCGGTGGCCACCACACGCGCGGGTTGCGGCTGAGAGGTGAGGTATCGAGTGATGTCGTTCGGCGCAAAAGTCTCTGTGGCCGGAGGCATGAACATCCAGTATTTGCGTTCAACGCTCCACAAATCGAGCAGGACGACAGCCGCGAAGGCGATCGCCGCCTGAAGTCCAGATACGCGCCGTCGCTGAGCGAGGAACAGGACGCTGAGCGCCAGTAGGACGAATAGCGCACTGCGCCACGCGCCGGCGATCAGGGCGCCGTTGTTTGCGGCAACGGCGTCGGCTCGTTCCGCGGGCGCGATCGACGATGCAAGATTCGTTAGGCCACCGCCGCTCGCCAACAATGCAACAGCCGTTGCAGCGACCGCCCAGCCAATCAGGTACCTGCGTGTAATGTCGCCGCGTATGACGCGCTCGGCGCCCAGCGCAGCCAGCACCGCCGTCGCGAACTGAACGACATACAGCATGATGCTCGGCGCGCGGAAGAACTTCGTGCCTGGAACGATGGCGTACACCAATCGATAGAAAGGCGTGTTGCCACCGAGCGCCCAGAGCACAGCAACGATCAGCATACCCGTTGCCCACCACATGAGGCGCCGTGTCGATGTGTCGGTTTTTCGAGTCCAGGCAAGTCCCGCAAGGACCATCACAGCTGCGCCGATGTACTCGCTGTGCAAGTGGATCCGGTTCACACCCCAGTAGCGCTCCAGCATTCCCGTGAACTGCGGCAGATAGGTGTTGATTAGCTCGGACGGAGGCAGCGAATAAGAGATGGCATGCTCCCATCCCTTCTTGCCGCCGGCGCGCGGCGACCAGTCGACGTACTCCATCACCGGTAGATACTGAATCGCCGCGATCATCGAGCCCAGCGCGATCGCGCCTAACGCAAACGTCAGGCGGCGCAGTATGAGTCTGCGCTCGAGCTTGCGAACCGTTGGATCGGCGAACGCGATGAATAGCGCGAACGCGCCGCCCACGAGCAGCATGTACTGAAAGAGCTGCGGATGTGGAGACAGCGCGGCCAGCCCAATGACGAGCGCAAGGAGTCCCCAGGCCCACATGCGGCCATCCCGCACGAATCGAGTGATCAAATAGAGCGCGAGCGGCGTGAGAGCAGCGACGAACAACTTGCCGTCATGGCCCGGTGAAACGAGCCCGGCGACGTTGCCGCCTAACATGTACGCCAGCCCGCCGATCACAGCCGCCCAATACGAGAGGCCCAGCGCGCGCAAAAGGACAAAGCAGAAATAGCCGGCCAGCACGACGTGAATGATGAAACCCCACGTCATCGCCACGTCCGTCGGCAAGAACATGCGCAGCAGGAACGTGGGGTAGAAAATGTCCCCATGCATCGCCGCGACGTACGGCATCCCGCCATACAAGTAGGGGTTCCAGAGAGGGAACCCTGCCCCGCTCTTGAGCGACTGCGCAGCGAACTCCCGGAACGCGTATCCGGCGATGTACTGATCGCTGTTCGGATTGATCAGAAACATCCCGCCCAGCGCGGGATACGCGAGCGTGAATGCGGACACTACATAGATGAGCGCGGCCGTCGTACGCGCATAACGCGGCTGTCGCGCGCGCGAGTCGCGCGTTGGGGTCGTCTCAGTCGTCATTCCGAGCTTGGCGTCGGACTGCGGGGACTTCGGGGACTTGGTCGAGCTGCACTCACGGCGAGCAGTAGTACTCCGGGGACCACCTCGAGTGCTGTCAGCCACAGGCGAGATGTCACTGCGACAAGCGTCGCTTCTCCACCCGTGGCGAGACCGAGCTGCGTCATGGAGGCTACGAGGGCGCCCTCGCGCACCCCGATGCCACCTGGCGCGAGCAGCACAAGGTAGCCCAGAAGGTACGAGAACGTGTAGGCGGCTGTGTAGGACGCAAGCCCTGCCGTTGATGATGCCCCGACGCCAATCGCGAACCAGCGAAATGCGACGCCGTAGAGCAGCCAGGCGATGCTGGTGCCGATGAGTGCGACGACGAGTGCGCGCGGCGGGAGCGTCCCGAGATTCAGGTCGCGTCCCGTGAGCCGCCGATACAGGCGCATCATCATCGTTGCACCGACGGGCAGAATCAGCAGCGCGACGATGAGCACCGCCGCAAGCGCGGCGGTCTCGCCTGCATAACGAGCGATAACTCGGCCGCCCGTCGCTACAACGACGCCGACGCCGGCGATCACGCTCACGAGGTTGACGACCACAGCGGATCCCGCGGCGGTGACAGGCGACACGCCACGCTCCTGCGCCATCATACCCATCGCTCCGATCTGCCAGATCTTTCCGGGGACGTAGCGGCCGAGGTTCGAGATGAACCAGATGCGCGCGGCGTCGCCCCAGCGCAGGCGCTCATTCTGGCCCCAGGCTGTAACGGTGCGCCGCCAGGTTTCGATCAGAAGAGCGTACGCGATAAGCACAGTGGCAGTCGCTGCGGCGATCAGCGTCCATGTGACGCGCGATTCAGCGGCAGCCTTTCTCGCTTCTTCCCACTGACTTGCGACGACGGCGATCGCGAAGCCGACAAACAGCACAGCGCCGAGGGGGCGCAGCCAGCGCCAGCGGTTAGGCAGCTGCATCGCGGAGCGCCGTTCGATACAAGGTCGCGTAACGCGCAGCGACTGATTCCGGCCCGAAGGTCATGCGCGCCTGCACTCGCCCCCTGGCACCTAACGAGTCCTGCAGATCGCGGTCAGCGATGACACGATCGAGCGCGGCCGACAGCGCTGCGACGTCCTTGGCTGGAACGAGCAGCCCGGACGCGCCATCTGTTATCACGTCTGTCGTGCCACCGGACGCGAAGGCGACGACAGGCGTGCCGCACAGCTGAGCCTCGACGGCGACCAGGCCAAGTCCCTCGTTGACAGATGGCATCGCCAGTACAGTCGCGCGCTGGTACAGCTGGGCAAGCGCCTCACGCGAAACATTTCCACTCCAGCTCACGCGATCGGCGATTCCTAACGCGCCTGCTTGCTGCCGCAAGGTGTCAGCGTTGGGCCCTTCGCCGATCACAGTAAGCCGGGCGCGTTGGCGCATGGCGGCGACCGCGTGCAGCAAGAAATGCAATCCCTTCTGCTCGTTCAGGCGGCCGACAAAGAGAATCTCGTCGTGGTTGCGCGCACTCGGTGCGGACGCAAAGAGCGCCGTATTCACGGGCATTGGGGCGACGACCGGTTCCACGACAGGCATTATCTCGTGTACTTGCTTTGCGAGCCAGCTCGAGACGGTGGTGACGGCAGTCGCGCGGCGCAGGACGCCGCGAAACAACGGATGTGCCCACCGTTTCTGCGCGGCGAGCCTAACGTCGCTGCCATGCATCGTCAGCACGAAAGGTCGCCTGGCCGCCAGGCCGGCCGGGAACCACCAATGCGCGTGCACGAGGGTCGCGCCGACCTGCTGCACGACGCGATGCAATGCGCTCCCCTGCCCTCTCAGGTATCCCAGCATCGCGAGCTTGCCCTTGAACGATCCGGCGACAGTCTCCGCCATCGTCCCCGTATACGCCAAGGTTTCCCACGAGCGTGGCGCG
Organism: Gemmatimonadaceae bacterium; assembly: GCA_036555845.1. Classification (GTDB taxonomy): domain Bacteria; phylum Gemmatimonadota; class Gemmatimonadetes; order Gemmatimonadales; family Gemmatimonadaceae; genus DASYRX01. The sequence continues at coordinate 12,126 of DATBKN010000078.1, forward strand.
TAGCGGAATCGATGGACCGGAATGCCGTCCAACACACTGTACGCGGCAAGGCCGGCGGCAGCCGGAGCTACGACATCGACGAGGATGTCATGCGCGCGGAGTGCCTGCGCCAGGGTGAGCAAAAACGATCCGGCCGCATCGCCTGAAAAGCGCGGGTACGAATGCGTAAGAAAGACGACGCGGAGCGGCGTGGACGTCGCGTGCGCGGCTATGACTCCGATGGAGGAGTGGTCGAGTCGCGCAATGTATCCAGCTGTCGCTGCAGCTCGCGGATCTGAGCGCGCTGTCCGGCGATCTGCTCGCCGAGGAGACCGGTCGCTATGAAGACGGAGCCTAACAAGAGGCACGTCTCGACGAGCGTGAGCAGCGGCCGGTACCCGACGCCGCCGAACAAACGCACCGCAACGGCAGCCAGACCGACAAGGACGCCGAGCGCGAAGAGACCGGCACCTAACGAGCCGAAGAGCAGGAGCGGTTTGCGGCCAAAGCGCAGCTCGAACCACACGGACAGCATGTCGAGCACACCGACAGGGATCCGGCCGACGCCGAACTTCGACTTCCCCGCATGGCGCGGGTACAGCGGCATCGGAATCTCCTGCACGCTGTACCCTTCCACGGCAGCGATCGCGATCATGTAGCGGTGCCAATCTGGACGGATCGGAATTACGTCCATGATCTCACGGCGGTAGGCCTTCACGGAATTGAGATCGCGCACCGGCACTTTGAACAGCGCGCGGCTCAGTCGATTGTAGACGCGCGAGACGAACGCCTTCTCATATACGCCCTGCTTGTATCCGGTCACCATATCGGCGTCGCCGGCAAGAATCGGGGCCACGAGGCGTGGAATATCTTCGGGCTTGTATTGCAGGTCGGCGGGAAAGAAGACCAGCACCTCGCCGCGGGCGTGCAGGTTGCCTGTGCGCAAAGCGTCGGCAATGCCGCGCTGGCGCCGGTGCCTAACTAGCTCGAGAAAATTGTAGCGCTCCGCGAGCCCGCGCAGGACGTTCCATGTGTCATCGGTAGAACCATCGTCGATCACGATGACTTCGTATCTCGTCCCTCGATCGGCGCTCAACGCAGCGGCTGCCTGCTCCATAAAGAGCGGGAGGTTCTCAGCTTCGTCTTTTGCCGGGACCAGGACGGAGACGTCGACTGCGCCGCGCACTGCAGAACCGACGACAGCCGTTACTTCCGCCGGCGTGACGACGCCGTATGAAGATCGCGTCGGCGGCGGATGCGTTGCCATGCTCTAAACGCGCTTGCGCATCCGCGCCGAGAGCACGCCTAACTGGTCGCGGTACTTGGCGACGGTACGCCGCGCGATGTTCACCCCACTCTCGCGCAGCACGTTCACGATCGCCTGATCCGTCAGGGGGTTCTTGGGGTCCTCACTCTCGACGAGCTTCTGGATCTGATCTTTGATCCCTCTGGCCGACACATCTTCGCCGCCCGTGGTAGACAAGCCTGACGAGAAGAAGAACTTGAGCGGCAGCACGCCGCGCGGTGTCTGCACGAACTTCTCATTCGTCACGCGACTCACGGTCGATTCGTGCATGCTCACTACTTCGGCGACTTCACGCAAAGTCAGCGGCTTCAAGTGCTGCACGCCCTTCTCGAAGAAGTCCTTTTGACGCTCCACGATGTAATTCATGACCTTGAGCATCGTCTGCCGACGCTGCTCGATGGCCTGAATCATCCAGTTCGCTGAATTGAGTTTGGAGGCGATGAACTCTTTGTTGTCGCCTTCGAATTTCTTCTTGTCGCGCGCGATCTCTTGATAGGCACGGCTCAGGCGCAAGCGCGGCAGATTTGTGTCATTCAAGAAGACATGGTATTCGCCGTCGATTTTTTCGACGACGAGATCGGGCGTGATGTAGTTGTCCTTTTCCGCGCTGAATCGCAGGCCCGGCTTGGGATCGAGCTTCGCGATCTCGTCGGCCGCGCTCTGCACTTCCTGCGGCGAAATCCCGAACCGCTTGGAGATTTCGCTCCAGCGGTGGTTTATCAGCTCGTCGAACGCCTCGAACACGAGACGATACTGCAGCGTCTCTTCCGAGTGATCGTCGCGAAGCTGCAACAGCAGACATTCGCGCAAATCACGCGCACCAACGCCAGCCGGATCGAGCAATTGCACGATGCGAAGCATGTCCTCGGCTTCCGCCATCGTATACAACGGTAGCTCGCGATCGAAGTTCTCCTCGGCATCGGCAGCGCGACCGACTTCTTCGTTGATGCCGTTCAGGATTTCTTCGAGCGTGCAACAGAGATATCCGTCCTCGTTGATATTGCCGATGAACTCATCGGCCAACAGCCGCTGGCGCGGTGTCAGTTCGAGCAGCTGAACTTGATCGAGCAAGTGATCGGAGAGATCACGCGTTTCGACGCTGACGGGCTCGAAGTACTCGCGCTCTTCGTATTCCTCGCGGCGCACACCGGTATCGAAGCCTTCGAGCAGTATCTCTTCCCAATCGATCTCGCCGGCCGATTCGGATTCTGTCTTTTCCGGCGTAGGTTCGGGCTGCTCGCCTAACGTCTCCGCTGTCTCCTCGGCCTCCTCCGCCTCTTCTTCTTCAGGCTCGAGCAGCTCGAGGAATGGGTTCGTTAGCAGCTCTTGCTTGAGATGTTGCTGCAGGTCGAGCAGTGGCATGTAGAGCAAATCCATCGCCTGGTACAGGCGTGGATTGATCTTCATCTCCTGCCGGAGAGAAGTGCTCTGGTGCAGCCCCTGCCTCATGCTGTATTGCCCTCTTCTGCGAAGCGGGTGCGAAGACGCGTGGTGAGCGTTGGCCCGAGGTAGATCTCGGCGACCGTATCGTCGTGGACGAGCTGGCGAACGGTGCCCGACACCTTGACCTGCCCGTCGAACATGATGTAGGCGCGGTCTACAATGTCGAGTGTTTGCTCGACGTTATGGTCACTTATCAGGACGCCAATCCCACGATGCCGCAACCCCGCTACGATGGTCTGAATATCGTTGACGGCGATCGGATCGATACCGGCGAACGGTTCATCCAGCATCATGAATTTGGGTTGTGTCACGAGCGCACGGGTGATTTCTACTCTCCTTCGTTCGCCACCGGAAAGGCTGTACGCCTTGTGGCGGCGAAGGTGTTTGATGCTCAATTCATCGAGCAGCTGCTCGAGCCGCGCCTCGCGCTCCCTCGATGACAATTTGAGCGTTTCGAGGATACCCAGGATGTTGTCCTCAACAGAGAGCTTGCGAAAGACAGACGGCTCCTGCGAAAGATATCCGATGCCACGCCTTGCGCGGCGGTACATCGCCATCTTCGTGATGTCTTCCCCATCGAGCTTGATCTGACCTTCCAGGGGCTCGATTAGCCCCACGATCATGTAGAACGTGGTAGTCTTTCCGGCGCCGTTAGGGCCGAGCAGGCCGACGATTTCGCCTTGTTGCAGGCGAACGTGAACGTCGTTTACGACCTTTCGACGGCGATACACTTTGGTCAGGTGTTCGGCTTCCAGCACGCTCCCCTGCGGGACTGCGTGCGTCTCCCCGCTGGTGCGGGGGATGCGGACAATGACGTGCTCCCCGGTCTCGCGCAGGACGTCGGCCACCTGCCCTCGGCGCGGCGCTATTTCCGTCCAGAGGGCTGGAGCGACGCTGATGCGAGAAACGTTGTGGGAGACCGGCTCCATACCCAGCCGCACCAGTCCCTCGGCCGCGAGTCGCGGCAAGACCGAGCGCGAGAGGTGAGAACGCACCTCATCAAGGCTCAGCCGTCCGGCCTCGTGATCGGCGTCACGACCTTCGACGCGAAGCGCGTTGAGGTAGTCGTCCCGATAGCGCTTGGCCACGCGGTCCAGCGTCGCTACGCCCCCGTCGTCGGCCTCTCTGATGACGGCATGTAGCGCCAGAACAAAGGATCTGTCACCGGCGGCTTTCTGTTCGATCAGCTCGCGGACGCGCGGCGGCAGCACCCGACTTGGGTCGCTCACTGGCCTGGCGGACGAGGGGGTCGGATGGGCGGCCTACCACCCGGGCGCGCGCGTGTGTTGTTGGAATTCGCGCGGGTGGAGTCACCGGGGTTGGTCGGCTCGAGATAAACGCCGCTCGCCTGATCGATGACCTTCACGAGGCGAGCCTCATCTTTGGTGAATTCGACTTCGATGACGCGGCCGCGGACGTAGTTGATCGCCGGTCGTCCGTGCTGTGTCGAATCGCTCGATGGGACCTGGTAGTACGAGGCGGCGTTGCTCGAAGCCACGATGCGTTTGATAGGCGGACGCGAAGTCGTGTCGCCGGCGGGTAGCGAGTCGAAGACTGCGTGAATCGTATCTCCACGCAACCAGTCGCGCTCATCGGACTTGATCTTGGTCGAGTCGGGATCCGATTCCGCGTAGCCCTGGCCTACGGCGAAGAATTCTCGGATTCGCTGGTTAGGCATGACGACGTGCAACGAATCGGCGTAGACGTCACGCTCGGGCGTCGTTGCGTGCGCTCGGCGTCCGAACGCATACGCTCGCTGCAGCTTTTGTTGATTGACACGCATGTCGATCGTGTCCGCCGTGAGCGTGAGCTGCTTGCTCACCGCGATGGCGCTGTCCTGCGACACGACACGTTCGGCTTGGCGGTTGCGTGCGTAGATGTCTATGGCTTTGCCTTTGAGGGTGTACGGCTCCGAACCTTTGCTCTCGATAACAGGCGCTTTCATGAGGCGCGCGTACTGACGGCCGTTATCGACGAAGGCAGAATCTCCCTTCGCAACGAGGTCCGTGCGGGTCAGTACGACGTTCTTCGAAGCATAGAACAGCGAGTCGCCTTCGCCGATGATGAGATCAGCGACGAGGTTTACGGGCGCTCCCTCATTACCTAACGAGTCCTTCTCGACCATGTCGATCGTGGGACGCCCGCGACCGATGAGGCGCGGGGTCGGCCGCATGCCGCGGATGGCGCGGTAATATTCGCTGGTGGTCGCGCGCATCGACGTGCCGTTGGGGAGCGTGGCGCGCACGTTATTCTCGAGCAGCAGTTTTTCGTCGGCGCCGAAGTAACTCAAACGATCCGCGTCAAGGTTGATGCGCCGTTCGCGATACTTGACGTTGCCGACGAGGTAGTAGACACGATTGTCCTCGTACATTTCCGCGCTGTCGGCAGTGATCGTGATGTCCTGGCGACGGCAATGGCCTGTGACGCCGCCGCCCACATAAGTCACATACTTGCCTGTTGTCGGATTCTTGACGGCAAACGCGCGCGATCCAGGGTTGCTTTCAATATCCAGAATGCAGCGCTGGCCGGGCGCAGTCTCGCCGGCAGGTCGCGGCGGCGCGCCTTTCACGGCGCTGTCCACTGGCGGAATTATTTGCGGAGGCTTGGGCGCCGCGGTGTCGACGACGGGCTTACCGGTGTCAATTGGTACCACGGTCGGAGGCAGCTGCGCGGGCTGAGGCGGCCGAGCCCCGCGGCCGCCGATACACGCCGTGGCGGCACTGAGAATGAGAACGGCTGCGAGCCTAACGCGCGGACTCATTGCTTTGGAATCGTCACGCGCTGCCCTGATGCCTTCACGTTCTTCAGGATGCGAATGGAGTTGAGATCAGGATCGGAAATGAAGCCGACGCCTTGAAGCACTCGCCCGTCAGGCATCGTCAGGCGGAAGGCGCTGTCGCTGGACACTTCGTTGCGTCCGGGATCATAGCGCAGTTGCGGCGTCGTCAGGCGACGCCCTTCGACTGAGTTGACGACGACGTTTCCGCGTCCTTCCATGGTGCCGAGACGCATGTTGTACGTCCCCTCCTTCGCGGTGAGCGTCGCGTTCTGCGTGCCGGTGATCGTGTAAAAAATCGCGCTCACTTTACGCAGCTCGGAGCGCGTATTGTCCTCGTACATGAACGCGGTATCGGACTTGAGCTCAGCGCGGCGCACACCGGCATCCGTGAGATACGTAGTGACGCCGATGAGCATTTGATCGGCGGAGTCGGGGAGCGTGACTGTTCGCACGGTTGGCGGCTCTTTCATACCTTGACAACCGATCACAATGCTGACGCTCACGGCCATAACGAGCAGCCGCGCGACCGCGCGGGCCCAAGTCATGCGACCCCCGCGCGCATGAGGTCGTGCAGATGCACGACACCCACGATGCGATTTGATTCGTCGAGAACGGGCATGGCCATTATGCCAAATTGCTCCATCCGGTACACCACGGCGCTCGCGAGTTCCTCTGCGCGGGCGAGCTTAGGTGAGCGGGTCATTACCTGATCCAGGGCGATTGGGAGGAAGTTGTCTTCCCGCTCCAGAAGCCGTGTGAGATCGCCCGCCGTGAAGACGCCGCCAATCGTCCCGTCGCCATTGGCGACGATGACGATGCCCCGCCTTTCTGCGAGCGGGACCATGGCTTCGCGCAGCGTCGCCGTCGGCGGAAGGACCGGCAGCCGCTGACTCTCCATCAGCTCGCGCACGCGCGTGAGCAGCTTGCGACCGAGCGCACCACCTGGATGCAGTCGCGCAAAATCTTCGCGGCGAAATCCCTTGCGCTCCAGAATGACGACCGCCAGCGCGTCACCTAACGCGATCTGCGCCGTGGTGCTCGTCGTCGGCGCGAGGTCGTGCGGGCACGCTTCCTCGCGCACCCAGGCATCCAGCACTGCATCGCCCTCACGCGCCAGCGTGGAGTCGGGCACCGCCGTCATCGCGATGATCTTCGCGCCGAAGCGTTTGAGATGCTGCAGCAGTGTGATGACTTCTTCCGTCTCGCCGCTCTTGGAGATGAGGATGGCGACGTCGTCGTCGCTCACCATTCCCAGGTCGCCATGCAGCCCTTCCACGGGATGCATGAACGTGGCTGGCGTGCCTGTGGACGTGAGCGTCGCGGCGATCTTGCGCGCGATGATTCCCGATTTGCCAACGCCGACGACGATCACTCGGCCGCGCGACGCCGCGATGAGATGCACGGCCTGCACGAACCCCTCGCCGAGGCGGCGCGAAGTCTCCGCGAGCGCGTCGCGCTCCATGTCGAGCACGCGACGTCCCTGCGCCAGAATGTCGTCGCTTTTCACGCAGGAATCCCTTCGGTGTCTCTGCTCTTCACATACGACTCGACCAGGCCGTCCCATTCGCCGCGGGCTCGCAGCAGCAGCTCGGCGAATTCGCGGATAGCGCCGGCGCCGCCCATTCGCGTTAGGTGAACCTTCGCCGCCTTGATGGCGTCCTCGCTCGCGTTGGAAACGGCGACCGGAAGCCCGACCTCGCGCATGACGCCCAGGTCAGGAAGATCATCGCCGAGACAGGCGACGTCTTCCAGCGCGACGCCGTGCTGGTTGGCGAGACGGCGCACCGCCACGATCTTGCGCGCGTGCTGGTCCTGGATCACGTCCTCGATGCCTAACTCCTGCGCGCGAAGCTCCACGCTCATCGAAACGCGGCCGGTGACGAGCGCGACGCGGATGCCGGCCCACTGCAGCATTTTGACGCCGAGTCCGTCCTGGATGTCGTAGCGCTTGAGCTCGAGGCGCTGGCCGGAGACGTCGCCGAGCACGATGCCGCCGTCTGTCATCACGCCGTCGACGTCGAGGACGACGAGCTTGATGCGCTTCGCGAGCACGGCGTCGATGCGGGTCATCCGCGGCGCGCCTGCCAGACGGCGATCGCGCGCCTAACAAGTGGCGCGAGGTCATCCAGCGGAAGCATGTTGGGGCCGTCGCTGGGAGCGTTGTCCGGGTCGGGGTGTGTCTCGAGAAACACTCCCTGAGCGCCGGCGGCGACCGCGGCGAGAACCAGCGACGGGATGTGCTCGCGCAGCCCGCCGGCTGCACCGTCCATCCCCTTCCCCGGCTGCTGAACGGAGTGCGTCCCGTCGAAAATGACAGGACATCCCGTTGCTTCACGCAACGTTGCAAATGATCGCATATCGACGACGAGATCTCCGTAACCGAAGAACGTCCCGCGCTCCGTGACTGCTACGTCGTTAGGTGTGCCGCTGCGAATTGTTCGCGCACCGCGCACTTTGTCTACGGCACCACGCATTCCCTCGGGGTGCATCCACTGCCCCTTCTTGATGTTCACCGGCTTGCCCGTCGCGCCCGCCGCTTCGAGCAGATCCGTCTGACGGCAGAGGAAAGCGGGGATCTGCAGTACGTCGGCAACCTCGGCGACTGCGGCGCACTGATCGGGAAGATGAACATCCGTGAGCACACGCAAGCCACTCGCCTGCTTCACGCGCTCCAGGGCACGAAGCCCTGCCGCGAAACCAGGGCCGCGCGCCGCGTCGCGATTGGAGCGATTGGCTTTGTCGAAGCTCGCCTTGAAGATCACGCCCCCCGGCACCGACTCAGCTAAGCGAGCGACAGCCTCGGCGACTCGCAAGTTGAGCGAGTCCGATTCGACGACGCAGGGGCCGGCGATGAGAAAGAGATGATCCGGCGGAAAAGGCGTCGCCACGAGAGCAAAGCTGAGTTAATCGCCAGTACTTGCCAGCTCACCTGGCGTAGGCAGGCCCGTCGCCCGTTTCCTCTTGTCCAGGACGGCCGCGCTGATGAAGCTCGCGAAGAGCGGATGCGGACGGCTGGGACGCGACTGCAGCTCGGGATGGAACTGGCAGCCGATGAACCACGGGTGCGACGCCAGCTCGACCATTTCAACGAGGGATCCGTCAGGCGAAAGTCCGCAGAGGCGAAGTCCGGCGCCGACGAACTGCTCGCGATAGGCATTCGACACTTCATAACGATGACGGTGCCGCTCGCTGACCTCGGGTACTCCATAGATCTCGGCGACTTTGGAGCCGCGCGCCAATCGGCATGGATATGCACCAAGTCGCATTGTTCCGCCCATGTCCGTGACGTGCTGCTGCGATTCCATCAGTGCGACCACAGGATGTCCGCACTCGGGGGCGAATTCGCTCGAGTGTGAATCGTCAAGGCCTAACGCATTGCGTGCGAACTCGATGATAGCGACCTGCATGCCGAGGCAGATGCCGAAGAACGGAAGTCCCGTGTCGCGCGCCGCGTGAATGGCTTCGACCATGCCATCGATTCCCCGAACGCCGAAGCCGCCTGGCACAAGGAGTCCGTGGTATGTCGACAGGATTTCACGGGCTCGATCGGACGACGTGAACAGGTCGCTGGAGAGCCAGGAGATGTCGACGCCGACATCGTTGGCAATGCCGCCGTGGATGAGCGCTTCGTGCACGCTTTTATAGCTGTCGACGAGCTCGGTGTATTTGCCGACGACCGCTATGCGTACGCGATCGTGCGGATTCACGACGCGTTGCACCATCGTGCGCCACGTCGAGAGATCGGGCTCCGGGGCTTCGAGACCGAGGCGCCTAACGATTCGTTCGTCGAGCCCCTGATCATGAAAGGTCAGAGGGATTTGATAGATTGTCGGCACGTCCCGGCTCTCGATGACGTTGCCGAACTCCACGTTGCAGAAGAGCGCGATCTTGCGCTTCACGTCTTCCGAGAGTGGACGTTCTGTACGGCAAATCAGAAAGTCGGGCTGGATTCCGATTTCCATCAGCTCGCGTACTGAGTGCTGCGTCGGCTTGGTTTTCACTTCGCCGGCAGCCGCGATGAACGGGACAAGCGTCAGGTGAATGAAGATCGCGTTCTCGCGGCCGATCTCCTGCCTGAACTGGCGGATCGCTTCCAGGAATGGCAGCGATTCGATGTCGCCGACCGTGCCGCCGATTTCGACGATGACGACGTCATTGCCCGGGGAGAGTCGCCTAACGGCGGATTTGATCTCGTCGGTGATGTGCGGGATCACCTGAACCGTGGAGCCGAGGTATTCACCGCGACGCTCTTTGTGGATGACGTTGAGGTAGATGCGTCCCGTTGTGACGTTGTTGAGCTGCGACAGCGAGCGATCGATGAAGCGCTCGTAATGGCCGAGGTCGAGGTCCGTTTCGGCGCCGTCGTCTGTGACGTAGACCTCGCCGTGCTGGAACGGAGACATCGTTCCCGGGTCGACGTTGAGATACGGGTCGAATTTCATGATGGAGACGCGCAGGTCGCGCTCCACGAGCAACCGTCCGATCGATGCGGCGGCGATCCCCTTACCTAACGAGGATACGACGCCTCCCGTGACGAAGATGTAGCGGGTGACCGGATTGCTATGCGGCATGTTCGGACCGTCCGGCGAAACGGGTTTCCCAGTACGCATTGGCGCGCATGAGATCTTCCTCGGTATCAACAGCGATGGGCGCACGCGCGTCGACGAGCGCCACGCCCATTGACATTCCTGCGGCGAGCGGGCGGAGCTGTTCCAACCGCTCGCTGATTTCCAACGGATGAGTGCTCAGCGCGACCCAACGCGCCAGCGCCGCGCGCGTGTATGCGTAAACGCCCAGGTGCTGCCTGACGAGTGGTTCGCGTGCAGCTGCATCGGATGCATGCCGCAGATGCGGGATCGCGGCGCGTGAGAAATAAAGCGCGCGGCCGTCGTCGGCGCAGACGACTTTTACGACATCCGGGTCGCCCAGGATGTTCGACTCGGCGCGCACGGCAGCGGTGCCAAGGTCGAAGCCATTCTCGGCGACCATATCGCGGGCGCCACGGACGGCTTCGGGCGGGATGAATGGCTCGTCGCCTTGCACATTGATCACGACGTCGAAGTTCGAGTAATCACCGCCGGCCCCCAAGGCGACTTCGGCGACACGGTCGGTTCCCGAGGGGTGGTCGGGGCGCGTGATCGCCACAGTACCGCCCGCTTGTGCGACTGCGGAGGCGATTTCGCCGCTGTCAGTGGCCACGACGACGCGATCGACGACGTCCATGGCCAGAACGTGCTCCCAGACGCGGATGATGAGCGGCTGGCCGGCGAGGAGGCGGAGTGGTTTTCGCGGGAGGCGCGTCGCCCCGAGGCGAGCGGGGATGACGGCGAGGGTCTTCACTGGACCCTGCGGGGAGCGTGCGAGGTCGTTAAAAGCACGCTTCGCAAGTTACATGGGCTGAGCCTCAGTTCAAAGCTAAAGGGGGTCAGACCCCCTTTACCGGAAGGCGGCTAGTTGGGAGGCTGGAAAGGCGGCTCGACGCGCCAGCGCGCGACATAGGAGACGCCCAGCGAATCCGTGAGTACTCCCCAAGCGTGATTGCCCCGCATCCGCATGAGCTGCTGACCGCGCTGGATGCGGACGCGTCCGAGATAAGTCCCGTGCGTCTCGAATACATCGTAATCGTTAGGTTCTCGATAATGCCGGAGTGGCGGGAGTGGAGCGCCCGGTGTGGCATCCCATGCAGGTTCGGGCGGGTCCAGTGGCTCGCCCGGAGAATAGACCGAGACCCAAATCATTCCATCGTAGCCAGTCGAGAAGCTTGCATACGCCGGTTTGCGAGCAGGGATGTCAGGACCGGTCCAGGACCAATTCGGGAACGAGCTGCGCAATGATGCCGTCACCCAAGCCCGTTCGTCATCAGCCTCACCGGGCAGAACCGGCACAACCTCAACGTCACGGACAACCTTTAGCGGTTTAGTCCCTGCCCTCGAAGCGTAGATCTCATAACGGCTACTTGGCCCCGAGAGCAGGCTCCCAGCCCAACTCCACGCGTACGTGAGCTGAGGAGCAAAAGGGAGAGGCCTTGTCTGGATCATTCCTCGGTCGCCGGTAGACGCGCTGAGCTGCGGCGTTGAGTCTATCCATTTCGGAATGCGAATGGTGTCGATCAACGCGCCGGTGGACCCGAATCGGAGGAAGCCTGCTTCACCAAGTAAGCGGGTCGGAGTGAGCGGGGCCCGGAGTACGATGGTGCCATCGCCATCCGTGTGGAGTCCATTCCAGTCAAAAATGCCGCTGATAGGCACGTTCCACTGAGTGATGAAGTCTCCAGTCGTCGAGTACACGTTCACGCGGCCGTGTGACGCGTCCCATAGCACAAGCTTAGCGTTAGGCAGGACATTCATGCCGTTGACCTGCTCGTATTCTCCAGGGCCGCCACCCGGGTGGCCCACGAAGCGTACGAATGTCCCACTCGAGTCGAAGAGCTTGAGTGACGGGCCCTGCGCATCCAACACGAAGATCTGGTTGTTCTCAGTGACCGCGATGTGCGCGATCTGGCCGAACGTGACGGTGTCGCTGCCATCGGCCTCACCAATGCTCTGCTCAAGGACCAGGTGCCGAATAAGCTCGTTAGGCACCTCGCCCGTTGTTCGCGCGACGATCGTGTCGCCGGTCGAATCGAACACGGTGCGCCAGGGCACCGCTCCGCCGGAATCGGAGCGGCTGCTGCACGCCGCGGCAGTGAGAAATGCGAATGCGAGGACTCGTCGAATCATGCAGCCTGCAGGCGCCGGACGGCTGCACCATACACTCGGCTGCCGATCGCCAGCAAGAGCGCGGCGAGCGGGAGGAAGATCGCGGCCACGGTGAGAATCGAGTATCCAACACCGTTGTCACCGTACACGCGATCGGTGAACTGACCGACGGCCACCGGACCCAACGTGAAGCCGATCACGTTGATCGCAAAAAAGAAGAGCGCAGTCGTCTGGCCGCGCATGCGCGCTGGAGACAGGTCGACCAGAGCTGCCGGTGCGGCACCGAACGGCAGCGCGTGGAAGATGTTGAGCGGTATGAGCAACAGCTTGGCTATCGTGTCGTCGCGCGTGGTGTAGAGCACCGCGCCTGACGCGAGCGCGCCGAGTGCTCCTACGGTGCCAATCAACAGCCGGCTGCCTTGGACTCCGCGCTCGCGCCAGCGATCGGCGATCCAGCC
>DATBKN010000079.1:0-2727 GCA_036555845.1 Gemmatimonadaceae bacterium
GCGCACGAACGCAGTGGTTCGCTGGGAGTATCGGCCCGGATCGACTCTCTTCGTCGTGTGGCAGCACGGCCGGCAAGACGCGTCGAATCAGCACAGCGGTCAGTCCTGGATGCGCGATTACACGGATCTCTTCGGCTTACATCCGGACAATACCTTCCTGATCAAAGCTGCTTACTGGCTCAACAGGTAGGACTGACTACTGAAGCTCTCCCCTGTACGTTAGGCGCTCGCGCTACTGGAATAGCGGCCCCAGCGCGAACCTAAATTGCGGCAAGACGTCTTCGCCATTCAGCACATCGGCCTTGCCGAGGAGCGATTCGCTCCCATCGGCGCGATACACTCGCGCATTTAGCCGAATGGGATCGACGACCCAGATGAGTTTCGTGCCGGCCTTGAGCCAGTCGGCGACTTTCTCGAGCACCTCCGGCGCGAAGTCGTCCGGAGACGACACTTCGACAGCGAGATCCGGTGCTATCTCGGCGAATCCGCAAGGTGGCTTCTCTGGGAGCCGCGCACTGCTGATGAATGCGACATCAGCCGCGCGCACGGTGTCTGGTTCGCGAGCGAGGATGAATCCCGTTTCCGCAGCAAAAACGCGTCCGAGGGCGTGTGCCTCAACATGGTTATGGATGGCACCCGCTAACCGCGCGGCTATGTGACCGTGCTGATAGCCAGCAGGTTCACGAACCATAATGGCGCCACGTATCAGCTCGGTCCGCTTGTTTGGCGGCTGCGAGCGCAAGAGGTCCGCTGCCGTGTGTAACCCCTCTTTCGTCATGACGACACCGTAAGACTGACTATGAGTCATCGCTCAGTCTATTGGGCTGTGTCGATACTCGGCGAGTGCCAATATGCGACACGCAGCGATGTGTGCGCGCAGGTCAGGCTGAAGCCTCTCTGCCTTGCGTCACAAGCACGGTGAGGCCGATGTTCGTCATGCTTATGAATCGCATCGGTCAAGACGTTCGCCTTGCGCTGCGCGGACTTCGCCGCGCGCCGACGTTCGCCGTTACCGCTGTTCTCATTCTCGGTCTCGGCATCGGGATGGCTGTCGCGATGGTCACAGTCTTCAATGCTGTGCTGCTGCGCCGATTGCCAGTGCAAGATCAAGACAGAGTCGTCGTTATGTGGACGTATCGGGATCCCGCAGTTGAATTCGGCACGCTGCGTCGCGACGTCGACGAAGTCCGCCGAGTGAGCCGTACGATGCGCGACGTGGGAGCCGTTGCACACTGGGGCGCCACTCCTTCGCCGCTTGTCGACGGCGACCGTTCACTACTGATGAACCGAGCGGTGGTGTCAGCCAACTTTTTTGACATCCTGGGTGCGCGTCCGCTTCTCGGACGATTGCTTCGTCCCGACGACGAGCTGGCGGGGGCCAAGCCAACCGTGGTGCTGAGCTACGCATCGTGGCAGCGAGAATTTGGCGGCGACTCCGGGATCATTGGCAAGTATGTAGTCGAGCCGTACTCGCAGTGGCGCCTCGAGATAATCGGCGTAGCTCCGCCGGGGCTGGACTACCCGTCCGGTGCCGGTTACTGGGTTTCCTGGCAGAATCCTGGCGGCATGGCCGTCACAGCCATCGCTCGATTGGCGCCTAACGCCAGTGCTCAGATGGCTGTCGCCGAGTACCTCTCGGTCGTCAAGCGTCAAGCACCCGAGCGTGCGCTCATCGGCGCCCACGTATTCACGTTCACGCAGGCCGTGCTCGGGGACGCGCGTCCAGTTCTCATCGTGATGACATCGGCCGTGGCCCTGCTTCTCCTCATCGCGTGCGTGAACGTGGGCAATCTGTTGCTGTTGCGCGCGACATCGCGCGCGCGCGAGTTGGCTGTGCGACGTGCCCTTGGCGCCACGTATGGCGATGTCGTGCGCCAGCTGCTCACGGAGACGAGTTGCCTAGCGATAGCTGGCGGCGCGCTTGGTCTCGTCTGCTCAGCGCTCCTGCTTCGCCTGCTCGTTGCGTTCGCGCCGGCGAAGCTCCCGCGCCTCGACATCATCGAGCTCGCGGGCATCCCCGTTGCCGTCGCCGTGCTAGTCACGATTGTCGCCGTGCTGATTTTCGGCGTCGTGCCAACGCTGTTCGCGGCACGCGGCGACGTGGCGCCGACGCTGCGGCTCGAGGGCCGATCCGGAACCGAGACCTCCAAGGGCCGTCGCGTTAGGCACGTGCTCGTAGGCTCTCAGGTCGCGCTGGCGCTTGTCCTTCTGGCGGGAGCGGGGCTGCTCGTCCGTAGTCTCGCGCGACTGCAGCGCGTCGACCTGGGATTCGCGACGGACCACCTGTCGATAATTGCGTTCTCCTGGCCCGGCGCGCGCTACGATCCAATGCCGACCAAGTTGTACCCCGTCGGCGAGCAACTCATCGCGCGATTGCGCGCCATCCCGGGCGTGCGCTCCGTTACGCCGCTGGTGATTCCTCCGTTCCTCGGCGCCAACGTCTTCATCGGGCGCATGGACGTCAAAGGGCAGTCGCGCGCTGACGCCGAATCGAATCCGCAAGTTCCCATGGAGCTCGGCGGATCGGACTACTTCAGCACCATGGGGATCCCACTGCTTCGCGGCCGCGGCTTCCTCGACTCGGATAACGAGAGTGCGACACCGGTCGCCGTCGTGAGCCAAGCCATCGCGCAACGCTGGTGGCCTAACGAGAATCCGATCGGCAAGCAGATCAAATTCTGGGGGCCCGATACGCTCGCGTGGCGCACCGTGATCGGTGTCGCCGGC
>DATBKN010000080.1:0-3315 GCA_036555845.1 Gemmatimonadaceae bacterium
AAGCACGAGCATCCCTCGTCGCCGCGCACGCCGACGTCACCAGGCTGCACGCCGCGAAGGAGCTCGGGTTCATCGATCTGCCGGGCGACCGGCGACTGCTGGACCAGAGTCTCGCGATCAGCACGTGGGCCAACGACGAGCGGCGCGTGAGCGACGTCGTCGTGTTAGGCATCGGCGGATCCGCGTTAGGCCCGATCGCGCTGCGCACCGCGCTGCGGCCCCCGGGCTGGAACATGCTCGACGATCGCCAGCGCGGCGGCCGTCCGCGGCTTCATGTGCTGGACAACATCGACCCGGTGACGATCGCTGCGCTGCTCGGCCGCCTCGAGCTGCCGCGCACGCTCTTTCTCGTGGTGTCCAAGTCGGGCGGGACCGCCGAAACGATGGCCCAGTACCTCATCGTGCGGAAACAGCTCAAGCTTGCCCGTCTTCCGCTGCCCGATCATCTCGTCGTCGTTACCGATCCTTCCAAAGGCGCCTTGCGGCCGATCGCGCAGCGCGACGGTCTCCGCTCCGCCGAGATCCCGCCTAACGTGGGCGGTCGCTTCAGCGTGTTGTCCGCGGTGGGCATGCTTCCGGCCGCGCTCGTCGGCGTCGACGTGCGGACGCTGCTCGCTGGGGCGCGCGACATGGTTCAGCGCTGCGCGAGCGACGATCCGCGGGAGAATCCCGCCCTCGCCTACGCAGGCTTGCAGTGGCTCGCAGACACGAAGCTCGGCAAGCGGATGCATGTCTTCATGCCGTACAGCGACCCACTTCGCGACTTCGCCGACTGGTTCGTGCAGCTGTGGGCCGAGAGCCTGGGGAAAGTCTCTCCGAAAACGGGGGAGCACGTCGGGCCCACGCCGATCGCGGCGCTCGGTGCGACGGACCAGCACTCGCAGGTACAGCTCTTCATGGAAGGGCCGGCAGACAAGACGATCACGTTTGTAACCGTGGAGAATTCGCCACCTGGTCCTGAGATTCTCGTGAATCCGAATGAGGGCGCCGAGCTCGAGTACCTCGGTGGCCACACACTCGGTGAGCTGCTCGACGTCGAGCGGCGCGCGACGGCTGGTGCTTTAGCGCGTCGAGGGCGGCCCAACATGACGTTGAGTCTGGACCGCGCGGACCCGCGATCGGTCGGAGAGCTTATCATGCTGCTCGAGCTTGCAACCGCGTACGCGGGGTCGCTCTACGGCGTGAACGCGTTCGATCAGCCGGGCGTGGAATTGGGCAAGCAGTTCACCTACGCTATCCTCGGTCGTCCTGGCTTCGATGCTGCATTCAAGGAGTGGAAATCACTGCCGCCGCCGGACCCGAAGCGCATAGTGTGAAGGACGTTGTAGAGTTCACCGCTCCTCCGATCTCCGACCTCCGACCTCCGACCTCCGACCTGAACTAATGAACTACTTCGGCAACGCGATCAGCATTCACGACAATACGGTCTCGGTGCAGGACCCCAAGGCCCTCGCCACCGAGAAGATGGACGCGCTCGTCCACGACGCAGTTTTCGGAGACGACGAGACGAGGGCGCAAGCGCGCTGGCTCATTTGGGAGATCGGGCAGCAAGTTGGCGTTAGGCCGTCGTCGATCCACGACTTGTACATGGCACGGGGCCGTGGTGAGTGCAGTGGCTTTACGGTGCCGGCGATCAACGTGCGCGGCGCTGCGTACGCAACGGCGCGATCGATCTTTCGTACGGCCAACAAGCTCGACGCCGGCGCGATCATTCTGGAGATCGCGCGATCCGAAATCGCATACACCGATCAGCGTCCGTCCGAATACGTGAGCGTGATGTTAGGCGCGGCGCTGCGCGAAGGCTTTCGTGGGCCCGTGTTCATTCAGGGCGATCACTTTCAGGTGAACGCGAAGAAGTACGCAGCAGATCCCGCAGCCGAAGTCGGCGCTGTCGAAGCGCTCGCGCGCGAGGCGATCGACGCCGGTTTCTACAACATCGACGTCGATACGTCCACGCTGGTCGACATCTCGAAAGCGACTCTCGACGAGCAGCAGCGACTGAACTATGAAGTCTGCGTCGCGCTCACGAAATTCATCCGTCAGCAGGAGCCGACTGGCGTGACAGTCTCCGTGGGCGGCGAGATTGGCGAAGTGGGAAGTCACAACAGCACTGTGGAAGAGCTGCGCGCCTTCATGGACGGTTACAGCCGCACGCTCGGACGCAGCAGCGCCGGGCTGTCAAAGATTTCGGTACAATCGGGCACGTCGCACGGAGGCGTTGTGCTGGCCGACGGCTCGATCGCCGACGTCAAGCTGGACCTCAACACGCTGCAGGAGCTCTCTCGCGTGGCGCGAGACGAATACGGTCTGGCCGGCGCCGTGCAGCATGGCGCATCGACGCTGCCTGACGACTCCTTCCATCATTTCCCGCGCACGGAAACGTGCGAGATCCATCTCGCGACGAACTTCCAGAACATGTTGTTCGACGCCGTCCCGCCGGGGCTGCGCGAGGAGATCTATGGCTGGTTGCGCGAGAATGCGAAGGACGAACGCAAGTCCACGGATTCTGACGAGCAGTTCTTCTACAAGACGCGCAAGAAGGCGTTAGGCCCGTTCAAGAAAACGTTGTGGTCACTGCCTGACGATGTGTGCGTCAACCTCGCGCGCCTGTACGACGCCAAGTTCGAGTTTCTCTTCACGCAGCTTGGTGTCGCAGGGACAAAACCTGTCGTCGCGCGCACTGTGAAACCGCTGGCGATTCATCGGCCGCGCCCGGGAACGCCGGGCTTTGTCACCGTGACGGCCGCGCCAGACGATGCAACGTTGAGTGACTGAGCCGGCTGCAACCGGGGAGCTCCCAGCAGGCGTAGGAGAAATCGACCGCGCGCTGCCACCGGCGGCTCGGCGTCGGACCCGCGCGCTCATACGCGCGAAGAGTGGCATACAGGCGTTATGGGCGTACATCCGGCACGTCTGGGATATCAGCAACTCGGACAACGTCATTTTTCTCGCGGCGGCGATCGCGTTCAACATCCTGCTCGCCGCGCTGCCATTCGCACTGCTCGTCATCTGGATTCTTGCCGATCTGCTCGGGCTGCCGCCTGACGAGTCGGCTGCCGCTGTTCGCGCGTTCGTCGAAGGGTTCTTGCCCAGTTCCAGCGCCGGTGCCGGTGCGTCGCCGCTCCACGACTTCGTGGCCGATGCACTTCGGCTGCGCACGAAGGTCGGAATACTCGGCGTCATCGGCTATTTGTGGTTCTCGACGCGATTGTGGGGAACGCTGCGCAGCGCGCTCGCTGAAGTATTCGACGTCGAGAAGGAACGCGGGATCGTGGCCGGGAAGCTGTTCGATTTACGTGTGACGGTATTGGCGTC
>DATBKN010000081.1:0-3631 GCA_036555845.1 Gemmatimonadaceae bacterium
CGCTCAGCACGGGAATGATCCCGCCGTCGCCGCCTCGAAACGTCTTTACGACGTCACGCGCCTCTACGACTGCCATCGAAGGCTCCAGTGCCTAACCAGAACGATCGCGCTACTCATGCCGAATCGCCTCGATCGGATATAACTTCGCGGCCTGCTGCGCGGGATAGATAGTCGCGAGTGCCGCGATCGCGATACTGAGCAGCACGGTGATCAGCACGTCGGACGCTTCTGTTTGCACCGGAAGATGATCGATGAAATAGATCTCCGGGTTCAGGCGAATGAACTTGTACTTGCCGAGCGCCAGCGACGCCGCGATGCCGACGAGCAGGCCGGCGACGGTTCCCACGGTGCCGATCACCAACCCCTGCGTGAGGAAGACCCTGCGGATGGAGCGCGCCGTCATCCCCATGGCTTTGAGAATTCCGATCTCCTTCGTCTTGTCCGCCACAAGCATCGTTAGGTTGCTCACGATGTTGAACGCCGCGACGACGATGATAAGCAGGAGAATGACCGCCATGCCTAACTTCTCGAGCTTGAGTGCCTGAAAGAGCGTAGAGTTCTGCTCCTGCCAGTCGACGCTGCGGTACTGGAACCCGAAGGTCTCGTCCAAACGGCTGGCCACGCGCGACGCGTCCCAGCGATCTCGTGTCTTCACCTCGATTCCGGTGACATCATCGTTGAGTCCCGCAAGCTCCTGCGCGACCGGCAGCGCGACGTACACATAGGCGTTGTCATATTCGTACAAACCGGAATCGAAGATGCCGGTGACCTCCAGACGCACCGCCTTGGGAACCGGCATCCCAGTGGCCGCGTTCACGCTGCCGCGCGTCGAGCCCAGGGTATAGATGTAGACGGAGTCACCGACGTAAGCCTGCAGGCGATCGGCGAGCAGTCTGCCTAACACGACGCCGCGTGTTCTTGCGTCGCTGCTTGCAAAGCGGAAGTCGCCGCTGGTCACGTGTTCACGGATTGTCGTGACATCGTTGTCGCCCGGCGCGCCCGGCTCGATCCCGGCGATGTACGTGCCTGACGTGTACTCACGGCCCGCGGTGATGACGCCTTGCGTCAGAACGAACGGCGCCGCGGCAACGACTCCATCCACGTCTTCCACTCGACGCAGAATCGTGCGCCAGTCGGTCATGCGCAGACCCTCACCGTACGGCAGCACGCGGATGTCGGGACTCCCGACGAGAATCTTCTCCCGCAGATCACGCTGCAGTCCCGTGATCACGCCCATTACGAGAATGAGCGCACTCACACCGACAATGACGCCGCCGATCGCGATGAGCGAAATGAACGACAGCAAACGCGACCCGCGTCTGCTGCGCAGGTAGCGCCACGCAATCGCCAGTTCGAGACGCTTCGTCATTCTGGCCTCATTGTCGGAAACAGTATTACGTCGCGAATGTGCGCAGTGCCGGTCAAGTACATGAACAGGCGATCAATCCCTATACCGCAACCCCCCGTCGGCGGTAGACCGTACTCCATCGCTCGCAGATAATCTTCATCCACGCCGGGTGCTTCTTCATCACCTGACGCGCGCAGCACGGCCTGTGCTTCAAATCGTGCGCGTTGATCGATCGGATCGTTCAGCTCGCTAAATGCGTTGGCCAGTTCAGTCCCACGGGAGAAGAGCTCAAACCGCTCGGTCAGGCGCCGATCCCCGCGTTTTATCTTCGCCAGCGGCGACAGTTCTACCGGATAATCAACCACGAAGGTCGGCGAGGACAGTTCCGATTCGACGAGCGCCTGAAATACCTCATCCAGCAACTTGGGCCGGCTGAGCTTTGCTACGTCGTGAACCCCCACGCGCGTAGCCAAGTTCCTGAGTTCCGCGTCGTCCAGAGTGAGCGGATCCCTCCCGATCGCGCGCGCCAGCGACGGCAGCCACTCGAGCACTGGAAATGGCGGTGTGATCTCCGGCACACGAGACTCGAAAAGCTCAACGCTGCGTACCGCCTTCGCCGCGCTGACGAGCAGCGACTCGACAATCCGCATGATGTCGCTGTAGTCAGCGTACGCCTGATAAAACTCCAGCATCGTGAATTCCGGATTGTGTGTCCGGTCGATGCCTTCGTTGCGGAAGTCGTGCCCGAATTCGTAGACCTTCTCCAGGCCGCCGACGATGAGCCGCTTGAGATAGAGCTCGTCCGCGATTCTCAGGAACAACGGCATGTCCAGCGCGGCGTGATGCGTGACGAACGGCTTGGCGCTCGCGCCGCCGTAAAGCGGTTGCAGCACCGGAGTCTCCACCTCGAGGTAGCCTAACGCATCGAGGTTGCCGCGCATCGCCGTGACCATACGCGTGCGCGCGATGAACAGCGCGCGCACATCCGGATGCACTGCGAGGTCCGCGTACCGCTGACGTGAGCGCAGCTCGCCATCGGAGAAGGCCGAGTGCCTGACGACTTCCCCATCCACGACCTCTTCCTTGCCGAACGGCAGCGGTCGCAGCGATTTCGCGAGCAGCTCCACTCGTTGCACGCGCACGGTGTTCTCACCCGTGCGTGTCCGGAACAGCGGTCCCGTCACACCAATGACGTCGCCGATGTCGTAGAGATCGAGTTGCGCGAAGACGGCATCACCAAGCTCGTCGCGCCGGAAGTAGAGCTGGATGCGACCGTCGG
Source organism: Gemmatimonadaceae bacterium (assembly GCA_036555845.1). Taxonomy (GTDB): domain Bacteria; phylum Gemmatimonadota; class Gemmatimonadetes; order Gemmatimonadales; family Gemmatimonadaceae; genus DASYRX01. Next base: position 2,628 of record DATBKN010000081.1, read on the forward strand.
AATCAGCCAGATGCGCGAACACGGTCTTTCCGTGCGGCCTCCACGCCACGATCCTCCCCGCCAGCTGAACGACCGGCCCCTGCTCCACTCCTTCAGGCAGTGAAGCCAGCGCGCTTTGCGTCGTGTGCGTGCGCTCGAAGCGGTACGCAAACGGCGGAACACCTAACGCCTCGAGCGCGGCGAGTTTGTCGCGCCGAGCCCGCATGACGAAGTTCAGCTCATCGCTCACGCCGCGACCTCCGCGGCACCGAAGCGCTTCAGGTACGCTTCGATGAACGGGTCGATGCCACCATCCATGACTTTCTGGACGTCGGGGATCTTGAGTTCCGTGCGGTGGTCGTTGACCATCGTGTACGGCTGAAATACGTAGCTGCGGATCTGGCTGCCGAAGGTATTGTCTGCCTTTGTTGCATCCAGCGCCGCCTTCTGTGCCGCGCGCTTTTCGCTCTCGAGCTGATACAGGCGGTTCTTCAGCATCTTCATCGCCACCGCCTTGTTCTTGAACTGGGAACGCTCCTGTTGCGATGATACCACGATGCCACTCGGAATATGCGTTAGGCGCACCGCCGAGCTGGTTTTGTTCACGTGCTGCCCGCCCGCACCACTGGCACGAAAGACGTCCATGCGGATGTCTTCTTCGCGCAGCTCGATGTTGATCTCCTCGTTCACGACCGGGTACACGAACACCGAGGCGAAGCTTGTATGCCGTCGAGCATTCGCGTCGAACGGCGAGATCCTAACAAGTCGATGGACGCCCGTCTCCGGTCGCAAAAAGCCGAACGCGTAAAGTCCTTTGATCTCCAGCACGGCGCCCTTGATGCCGGCTTCCTCGCCTTCGCTCAGGTCCAGCGTCTCGACCTGGTATCCGCGACGCTCTGCCCAGCGCGTGTACATGCGCATGAGCATTTCGGCCCAGTCCATCGCTTCGGTGCCGCCCGCCCCGGCGGCGATCTCGACCTGCGCGTCGCGAAAATCATCGCGCCCGCGCATGAGCGCACGCAGCT
>DATBKN010000082.1:0-4650 GCA_036555845.1 Gemmatimonadaceae bacterium
CGAGCACCGCGCGATCCAGCACGCCGCTGCGCTGCATTTGCAGCCAGAGGTCGTTCCCTTCGCGCGTACGTTCGCCCACGCCGCCGAACACCGAAACGCCGCGGTGCTCGGCGCCGATGTTACGGATCAGCTCCATAACGATCACCGTCTTTCCCACGCCGGCACCACCGAACAGCGCGATCTTCCCGCCGCGCGGAAAAGGAGTCAGAAGATCGAGGGCCTTGAGGCCAGTCTCCAGAATGCGCGGGGCGGCTTCGAGCTCGGCGTACGCTGCCGCGCGCTTGTGAATACTTTCGAGGCGGGTTGCCGTAAACTCGACTTCATCGATCGGTTGGCCGAGCACGTTGAAGAGCCTGCCTAACGTCTCCACTCCTACGGGGACTCTGATCGGCTGCCGCGCGTCGAACACCTCGGCCCCGCGCTCGAGGCCGTCGGTCGATTCCAGCGCAATCGTTCGGGCGACACCGCCGGACAGTAGCTGCACCACTTCGAGTGGGAGGCCGCTCGCCCGGTCTGCGACGCGCAAGAGGTTCTTGATCGCCGGCAGCCGCCGGTCGAACGTCACGTCGACCACGGGCCCCATGATTTGCAAGACTCGCCCGGCCGCTCGCTCACTCGTTAGGCCTGCATACACGCGAGTCAGGGCTTGCTCGACGACGTCGTCGGTGGTCGCCATGAGGTTCTACGCGCCTCCCCCCGCGTCGGCCGGCGATTCTTCGATCGCTCGTGAGGCGTACAGTGCTCCAAGCAAATCAGTCGTGATGGTCTCGCGTCGCAGACGGTTGTGCTGCACACGATACTGCTGCAGAGCCTTGTCAGCGCGCTCGCTCGCTTCCTCCATGGTGATCATGCGCGCACCTTGCTCACTGGCGTGCGACTCCAGCAGTACACCGAACAGCTGGACGCGGAGGTGGACCATCACCAGCTCGTCGATAATCTCACGAAACGTGGGCTCGTAGTGCCATCGCAGCGGCGGCGCCTCACGAACGGTCTCGCCGACGATAGCCTGCACTTGCACTGGGATGATGCGCCGTACTCGCGGCTCACGCTCCAAGGCACTGTGAAATTGGGTGTATACGGCGTCCACGGCATCAATCTCGCCAGCACGGTAGAGCCGCAGCAGCAAGCTCAGCAGCTCCTCCAGCGCCAACGCAGTCAGCGTCTCACGCTGCCAGCCACGTTGGTAGATGATCTCGGCGCGACGCTTCGTTAGGTATTTGAGTGCCTTGCGACCGATGGCGAAGAACCGGACCCGCACTCCCGCCGCTTGCCTTTCGCTCCAGAGCGCGCTCGCGAGACGGCACACCTCGACGTTGTAGCCGCCGCACATCCCGCGGTCCGCGGCGATCACAATGATGGCGACGGACCTGACCGGTTCACGCGGCTGCAACAAATCACTGTATCGTGCGATTTCCTCGCCGACGCGCGCCAAATACTCTTGCTGGCGATCCAGGACCGCCTGGAAACGACTAGCGTATTCGCGCATGCCGGCGGCACGACGCCGCGTGCGGGACAAGCGCGCGGCGGAGACTGTAGCAAGCGTTCGCGTTATGCGGTGGATATTCTCGACGGCGCGGATGCGCTCGCGCAACTCGGTGAGCTTGCTCATTGCGCGCTCTGCGTGCCTGTTCCTGCTTGCGCGCGAAAGACGGTTTGGAACTCGTTGAGCGCACTTACGAGCCGCGCCTCTGCTCCGACGGGAAGATCGAGGGTCTCGCGCAGCGCACCAAAAATCTCGGGATGGGTATCCTGGACGAACGCATAGAGCCGCTCTTCGAAAAGCCGCAAACGTTCGATCGGCACTTCATCGAGGAATCCATTGACGGCCGCGAACAGGATGACGACTTCGCGCTCGAGTGGAAGCGGCGCGTGTGCATCCTGTTTGAGGATTGCGAGCTCGCGCTCACCGCGGCGCAGTTGTTTCAGCGTCGCTTCATCGACCTCGGCGCCGAACTTTACAAAGCGGGCCATCTCGTGGTACTGCGCGAGATCGATGCGCAGACGACCGGCGACTTTGCGCATGGCAGGCGCCTGAGCCATGCCGCCGACGCGCGATACGGACAGGCCGACGTCCATCGCGGGGTGCGACCCCTCGTTGAAAAGAGCAGTATCGAGAAAGATCTGCCCGTCGCAGATCGAGATGACGTTGGTGGGAATCAGCGCCGAGATGTCGCCGGCCAATGTCTCGACGATTGGGATCGCGGTGAGCGATCCGCCTCCGAGGTCGGCACGCAGTTTCGCGGCGCGTTCGAGCAGCCGCGAATGCACATAAAAAATGTCGCCCGGATACGCCTCACGGCCGATCGGCCGCCGCAGCAACGCCGAGATCTCACGATACGTCATGGCGTGCTTTGACAAATCGTCGTAGATCACGAGCGCGTGACCACCGCGACGCATGAAGAACTCGGCCATGGCGCACGCCGCGTAAGGCACCGCATGACGAAAAGCCGGCGCTTCGTTCGAAAGAGCAGCGACGACGATGGTGTAGTCCATGGCGCCATGTTCACGTAGCAGATTCACCGAGCGCGCCAGGCTGGAGCCCTTCTGGCCAATGGCGGCATAGACGCAGATGACGCCGGTCGCTTTCTGACTGAGGATCACATCGAGCGCGATCGTCGTCTTGCCGATCTTGCGATCGCCTAATACCAGCTCACGCTGGCCTCGGCCTAACGGAACGAGCGAATCGATGACCTTGATGCCTGTGTGCAGCGGCTCCGATACCGGCAGGCGCTGCACGATGCCATGGGAGAGCGCCTCAATAGGAGCGAGCGTGTCGCTGACGATCGCGGCGCCGCCATCCATGGGTTGGCCTAACGCGTTGACGATGCGACCGATCAGCTGCTCGCCCACGGGGACGTGTAAGAGCCGCTCTGTGCGCTCGACGAGGTCGCCCTCCGCAACGCTCTCCTCGGAGCCGAGGAGCAGACAGCCTACGGTGTCATGCAGGAGACTAAAGGCGATCCCCAGCGTTCCGGATTCGAAGCGCACGACTTCCTGCGATCCGACACTTTCGAGTCCGCTGACAACTGCAACGCCGTCTCCGACTTGTAAGACGCGCCCGCGCCCGCTCAGGTGTTCTGAGCGCGGGGCTGGCTCCGATTTCTCAATAACCTGCGCCAGGTACTTTGCGCTATCATCGACCGTCTCTGCGGCAGCTGCTGGACGCTCGGCAATCTTCTCCTCCAAATCACGCAAAAAGGACTGGCCCGCATCCAGGTCGACGCGCAAATCGCCGATCAGCAGCGCCGCACTCGTCGTTAGGCGTCGATTCACGACGATATCCACAGCGACCACATGGCCTGCGATCTGCGATAGCCGTTCAGCCATTCGGTCGCCGAGGCCGCTTTCGATGGCTGTGCGGCATTCCAACGTCACACGTGGCGGCGCGAGACGCCGGAGGGCGTCGCGCAGCTGGTCTCGAGAAGACTCCGGTGCGGCGATCATATCACGGCTCGCGCGTAGCTGCAGCCGGCGCCATTTGCTCGAGCGCCGCTTCGATCGCCTTGCGTGTCAGCGCCCGTCGCTCGGATTCGCTGAGAAACTCATCCGCGTAGCGGCGCGCTATCTCGCTAGTTAGGCGTACCAGCCGGTCCGCCGCATCGCGGCGAATGTGGTTCTTCTCCGCGTCCACCGTACTCCGCGCTTTATCCACGATCTGCCGAGCCGCCGTGTCAATCTCCGGCTCGGATGCTAGGTGCTCACTCGCAGCGTTGTCGCGCGCGCTGCGAAGCAGCTCCGCGCTCGCTGTCTTGGCGTTCTCCGCAACGGCGAGCGCTTCCTCGCGCAGCTTCATGCCTTCCTGTTCAGCGGAGGTTGCCCCCGCAAGCTCGGCAGCGATGCGGTCGCGGCGTTCGGCGAGTCGACGCGCGGCATACTTGCGCCCGGCCCAAACTACAACCGCGATGAGCAGCATCGATTGAACAACTTCGGCGCTGAAGGCGATCGGTCGCGCCGCTATGTCGTGCAGCAGTTCTCCAATGAGATCGCCCATGGCGTCACCTGCCCGCTGAAACGTCCAGCGCCCGTTGCACCATGAGGCGCAATGCGGCGTCATCGACAGAGACGAGCATTTTCGTTAGGGTCGCAGCGACGCTGCTGTGCAACTCCGTCTGGAGTCGCGCACCCTCGGTCCGGCGCAGAGCCCTGATTGCTTCTTTCCCTGCAGCCAAGATGGTCTGCGCTTCAGCGCCCGCCTGAGCAATGGCAGCGGCGCGGCGCTGCGCGATCCCCTCCCGGCATTCTGCTGTAATGCGATCGGCTTCGGCCTTAGCAGCAGCAAGTTGGACCTCCGCGTCACGCCGTGCCGCATCGAGGACTTTCTGTGCTTCGTCCCTGAGCAGACGGGCCGCCGCGATTTTCGCAGCGCGACGCTCCATCACCGTGATGATCGGCACAAAGCATACACGGCGCAGCATGATGAGCGTTACGACGAAAAGCAGCATCACGCTGCCGAGCGTGATCAGATTAATCTGCGCCAGCGGGTTCAAGCTCATGGTTACTGAGTGCCGTTAGGCAGTGAACCTACACTTTGCCGGCGAGCATCAGCGCCACAACGAGGCAATAGATCACCAGCGCTTCCACCAGCGCCATGCTCACGAGCATGGACGTGAACAGCTGCTGTGCGATTTGTGGTTGTCGCGTCATACCCTC
>DATBKN010000083.1:0-2091 GCA_036555845.1 Gemmatimonadaceae bacterium
GTCGGCACGGGTCGTCTGCGCCGCAGACGAGCGACCTTGCGCCTTGGCCTTCAGTTCGAGCAGCAGTTCAACGGCGCGAAGCTTGACGCGCTCGTCGCCGCTGCGCGCCAGCTTCTTGACGATGGCGAGCTCGTCGATGTCGGCCGGTTCGGTCAGCGGGTTCGCGGCCTTCCCTGCGGCGATGGCCCGATGAATGTGGCACACCGGCGGGTTGCTGCCGTCCGTCACGCGGCGTCCGCACTGCGATCCGTCCTTGGTGACGCCGACGCAACGAGGGAACGACTTACTCATCGTCGTCGCCCCACGGAATCGAATCGGGAAAGTTCGCCGGGCTCAGGCAGCTTTGTAGGCCGAACGGTGCGATGGTCGAGTCGCGGAGCATCAGCATCTCGGCCTTCAGCGCGCGATACTCCATCGCGAGGCGCGTGAAGCGCTGGCGCTGTTCGGGCGTCATCTCGCCGTAGACCTGCTGGAAGAGCGTCAGCGTGCGGGGCAGCAGGACCTCGGCGTTGTGCGGCTGGCACGCGGCGTCGCGGAGCGACACGGCCTCGCGCCGTCCCTCGGCGACGACGCGTCTCATTTCGGCGGGGCTCGGAAGCACGCTCACTGTTCCTCCGTGGATAGCGCTTGCATCGCGGCGCGAATCCTCGCGGCGTGGCTTTCGGTGAGCGGCAGCCCGAACTCGGCCCACACGAAGGTGATCACGACGGGCACGGTCGGGGCCTGTCGTGGTGTCCCGTGCACCTTGAACCAGCGCGCGATGATGAGCGACGTTGCGGTCATAAACAGAAAGAGGCCGCCCCGGACTTCTCCGAAGCGACCTCGGACGACGTTCAGCAGGGCTGAACGCGTGGCACCAAGCGTTCACCCTCATCGTGACAAGTTCGGGACCGCGATACAACGGTGCTCGGCGACTTCTCAACGCTGAGAGGTCTCGAAGTTGAGGCGCGCTCAGCACTCCGAGAAACGCGAGACTTTCAGCGTCCGCCGCGACTTCTCAAATTGCGAATGGCCCGCGGAATGGCCCACGCGCGTCGGAATCCACGGGGCGCATTGCCGCTCCTCGTGCTCCGCACGGGACACGATGTCTGGTGCGGGTCGATAGGCGACGTTCTAGGCGCGTCGTTCGAGGGACGGGGTAACCATCGCGTCAGGGGTCGAAGTCGTCGCCTAGCGCAATCTCGCACGTTCCGCACGTCAATGAGCCCGACGTGCGTGACGACCTGCGCATCGGTCACACACGATCGGGAAGATTGCGCGTGATCTCCGGGGTGCGTCGGGCAGCGCGACTTCCGCCTCGTCGCGTGCTGAGGGCGGGGTAGCGAGGATTGACCCACGCTCTGCGCCATACGATCCACACACACACACAGTCGTATGGCGCAGTTTGAGGTGCGTTTCCGTTGCTCTGATCCAATGATCCACACGATCCATACAATTTGAAGAAGAAGAAGAAGAAGAAGAAATTGATCGTTCCGCAAAACACGATGGATCGATCACATACAATTTGGGGGCCGTGTGGCGTCTGGATCTCTGGATCACGTCGCGCTTACCCTCGTAGATGCAATCGCTTAGTTGCGATCCAATCGCGTCAGAATGGCTCGTCGCCTTCTGGATCGTCAGGATCGGTCAAGGTCCCCTGGCGCGGCGCATCCGAGGGATCGGAAGGCGGCGCGTCGTCCCACTCGACGCGGTCGTTGAGATACGTCTCAAACTCCCGTCGAGCCACGTCCAAAGCCGGCAACACATACGTGCGCGGGCCCGTGCGGTCCTTTCGTCCCGACTTCAGGCTGGCGCAGAACTTTCGCAGCTCCACGCCGAACTGATTTCTCGTCAAGCGCTGCGAGCCGCTGGTTTGCACGGCTTGGATGTAGTCGGCATACAGCGCCGTCCGGATCGCCTCTCCTTTCCACTCCTTGTCGTGCATGAGGATGCGGCCGTCCTGCAGACGTTCGAGCCACCAGTCCGCAGCGGGCGGCAGCGACCGCCGCTTCAGCGCCTTGCGGGCTGCGGTGTTCGGCGGCTGTCGGAGCCAGTGGTCGTTGATCGAGGAGTTCAGGAGGGCATGCAGGAACGCCGCGTGCCCTCCTCCAC
>DATBKN010000084.1:0-2197 GCA_036555845.1 Gemmatimonadaceae bacterium
GACGCTTCTGCAACAATGTCTGCATGTTGTGCGGCAAATCATTACGCACACCGTTCCATCCGTAGTGCGTCGCCAACTCCGACACAAACAACGGATTCCCCGCGCTCGTATCCACCGTCCGCCTAACGAACTCGGACGTCAACGCAAAATGCCGCTGCTCCGCGATCTGCACCAACAGCGTCTCCACCTGCCGCGCATCCAGCCCGTTCAGCCGCCGCACCGCCGCTCGCGCACACAACGCCTCCAAGCGCCTACTCCCATGTGCATCACAGCTCTCACGTGACGTGAGCACGAACGCCACACGACTCGCCCGTACATGCTCCACAACCTCGGACAACACTTCGAGCGACCGCTCATCGCACCAATGCACGTCATCCACAAGCAACGCCAACGCCCGCTCGTCAGCCAACGCCTCGAATAACTCGCAGATTCCCGACTTCAGCCGGCCAAAAACCAGCGCCGCCTCCGCCGCCGTCCGCGGAGGATCCACGCGCTCCCACGCCGACGGGTCGACGAAACGCTGAATCGCCTCGTACGCCTCCGGCGATATCCCCACGGCCCCAGCCATCCGCATCATCCGCGGTAAAACGGACGAGAACAGCGCCAGCGGCCGCTCTGGATCGTTAGGCGACACCGTGTAGCGCTCCACTCGCACGCCCTGCACGTGCGCCACCTTCGACAACTCCTCCAGCAGCCGAGTCTTCCCGATTCCAGGCTCGCCCCACAGGTACACAATCTCGCTGCGGCCGACGACAGACTCCTGCATCTTCTCCACCATCAACTCCAACACGTCTTCGCGACCGACAAAGGGCGGATCCGGCGGCGCCGCATAGCGCTGCTCCACGAAACGCTCGCTGATTCGCCGGCGCAGAACCGAAGCCGACAGAGCCAGCCGTCGATCCGGCGAGCTTCCCACTTCGTCGACGTATCGATCCAGGATGGCGAGAGCCTCGGCGCGGTTCCCACCCAGCACGGCCGTCGCCTCCGCCAATGTGAGCGTGGCCACCTCGTTGAACGGATCGCTCGTTAGGCATATTCGCGCCAGCGGCTCCGCCTCGCGATATCGGCCCTTGGAACGCAGATCGACGATCGCCCGGACCAGACCGTGCCGGATGCGCTGGTTGAGCCGCGCACGATACTCCTCGACCCAGCCGGCAAACGCTGCCGAGAACGTCGGGTGATAGCCAGGCAAGATCTCCCCGATCTTCGACTCGCTGTATGCGGCCGCGGGGGCGCCCTCCGCGACCAACGGCGCGTAATCCGAGGTCACATCGCCTAACGGGATGCTCAGCGATGAATTGTCCGAGCGCAGCGGGACGCCCAGCTGACGCAGACGATACGCAGCCTGACGCAGACAATGACGCCCACGCGTGTGCGACAGATCGGGCCACAACAATGCCTGCGCCTCGTCGCGCGAGATGGCGCTGCCCGCCCGCGCGGCCAGATAGAGCAACAACCCAAACACCAACTCCGACTCGGCCGACACGCGAGTGCCGTCAAGCTCGATGGCGCACTGGCCGAGCGCGAGGACTCGGATCATACGTCGCCGATATGGTCGTGCGCGTCGCATCCCGCAAGCCAAACGCTGCACCGTCACACAAGCGTCACACCGACCAGGAAGCAGGCCTGCGGAGGCTCCCGAGGAGCTTAGCGCGGCGCGCGGACTGCCGTCACCGTGTCGCGAGGCCACCCGCGTGAGGAGGTTTGCCAGCGCGCGAATGGCTGCCCCGAAACATTGCCTCGACATTCGACACAACCCTTTGCAGATTCATGTTGTCGGATGTCGAGGCATCACGTACGTCGGAGGAGCCATGGCCAGCCGCGCCGAGTTGCTGCAGGGAACGCTCGATCTGTTGATTCTGAAGTCACTCGTCGCCGGGCCGCTGCACGGCTGGGGCATCTCCAAGCGCTTGCGCGACATGTCTCGCGATGCGTTCGCGGTGGGGCAGGGAAGTCTCTACCCGGCACTCTACCGGCTGGAGGACCGTGGCTGGATTACCGCGTCCTGGAAGACGAGCGACGAGGGGCGCCGCGCGAAGTTCTACACGCTCACGGCCGTTGGAAAAAAACAGTTCGCTCTCGAGCGCTCCCAGTGGCGCCACTTCGTGGCGTCGATCGAAGCCGTCCTGACATCGACCTGAGGCACATCTATGACATGGGTCTCCCGCCTATTACGCCGCGTCCGCGCCATCTTCGG
>DATBKN010000085.1:0-9486 GCA_036555845.1 Gemmatimonadaceae bacterium
GGGGCGACGGCCGGAAATGTCATGCGGATGGTCATGCGGCGCACGGCGCTTCTCGCATTGTTAGGCGCCGCGCTTGGCGTGCTCGGCTCGCTCGCCGTCACGAGTGTCCTCACCAAATCGTTGTTCGAAGTAAAGCCGACGGATCCGGTGACCTTTGCGGTCGTGACAGCGACTATCGTCCTCGTCGCACTTCTGGCGGGTTTCGTACCGGCACAGCGTGCGACGAGGATCCAGGCGCTGACGGCGCTGCCCCGGGAGTGACGACCTATTTCTCCACAAAGCGGTAGCTCCCGTGTGCGTTCATTGGCAGATGGGACGGTTACCGTATAGAAGCCACGTAATCGGGCGGTAAACCAACGTGTTCGGCGACGACGCGCAGCTTCGCGGCATACTCTGGATTCCGCTCGCTCGCCGCTGGCGGTTCGGGAAGGTTATAGCACAGCGCTGCTATCGTGCCGCCGCCGGCCAACTGCGCCAAAACAGCTTGCGGCTTGTACGCCTGGACGCTGGGTTCCGAGTAAAGCCGGTCCAGCTCAGCCAACGTGAGCGACATGACAACGCCGTGGGCCTCACCGCTGGGGCTGGGCACAAGCGTGGCGCGCTGCCCGATGCGCAGCGCAAAGCCCGGCACCGACGCGAGCTCTACGGCCAGCGGTTCGATTCCTTTTGCACGCAACAAGTCTTGATCCATGAACAGTCCATAGAAAAAGACTTCAGTGCGGCGCGACGTCATGGACGGTGTTCGGTCAGGCTGGTATCGGTCATCATCCGAGCTACGTTTTGGTCACTGCGAAATAGGCTGCGCCATGAACTCTTTTCGAGCAACACTGCGAATCGCGATAGCCCTGAGCACATTGCCGGCGCTCGCGACACCGCAGGATATACCCACGAGCGAATACGCGGCCAGACGTCGCGCGCTCATGGAGCGCATACCCGACGGGATCGCACTGATTCATGCCGCAACAAACGGAAAAACCTTGCTCGAGCCGAGCTTCGTGCAGGCAGCCACGTTCTTCTATTTCACTGGAGATTTCGGCAGTCCGTCGGCGATTCTCGCCATCGACGGCGCAGCGAAACAAACGCACCTCTTCGTCCCGCCAGCGCTAACAGCCTTCGGATTCAGCGTGGACGGCGTTGTCGCCGAGACCGGTGCGCAATCCGCCGCGCGGCGCGAGCTGACACGCATCGAACCTTGGGATTCACTCCTGCCGTTTCTGCGCCGGCGCTTCGGCGACGGCATCACGACTCTCTACGTGGACGAGTCACGCTGGCGCGAGGAGTCAGGTGTACCCAGCGGCCTCGATCCCGTCGGCGGGAGTCAGGCACTGTGGCGGCTCAGCCTAACGCGAGCGTTTCCCGCAGCCACCGTGAAATCCGTGGCAGCAGTCGTCCGCGAGATGCGTTACGTGAAGTCGCCCGCCGAAATCGCGCTGCTGCGCGACAACGCACGCATAACGTCGAAAGCACTGCGAGGCTCGCTGGACGCCATCCGTCCGGGCAGTCGGCAACGCATGGCGGAAATGCGCGTCGCCGCGGCGTGTGTCGAGGCCGGTGCTGCGGGCCCATCGTTCTGGCCGTGGACGATGAGTGGACCTAACGCGCACGTGAAGATGCTGGTCCACGCCGACTTCGCGTACGCTCAGATGGATCGGATCATGCGATCCGGCGAGCTTGTGCGCGTAGACGTCGGTTGCGCCAAGCATGGCTACGGCGCCGATGTCGGACGCACGGTCCCCGTCTCAGGCAAGTTCACGCCCGGACAGGCCGAGACGTGGAACCTGCTGATCGCGGCGTATCGAGCCGGCATGGCGAAAATGAAAAGCGGCGTTGCCAGGACCGACGTTCTGGCCGCGAGCCGCGCCGAGATCGCGCGTCTGCAATCCGGCCTAACGACGGCGCAGGGCCGTCGCGCGGCTGAGCGGCTTTTGGCGCCCGACGGAATGGCCGACTGGAGCATTCATTCGGTGGGCATCGACAGCGGAGAGTCGGCGCTCCCGCTGCTCGCCGCGGGAGCGGTCGTCGCGTTCGAGCCAATCTTCTCCGTCGACGAAGACGCCTTCTATCTGGAGGACATGATCCTGATCACGGGTGCTGGCTACGAGGTGCTGAGCGCTGGCCTTCCGTACACAGCCAGGGAGATCGAGGCCGCTATGGCTGGCGCACGTGGTTCTCGTGCCGGGCGAGCCGCAGTTCCAGGTGACGGCGCACGTTAGGCCATTCGCTCGCCAGAATGCTGTAGAGTACAGAATCGCGCGCGGACCCGTCGCGCCGCGCGGCGTGGTGGCGAATGACGCCGTCTTTCTTGGCGCCTAACGCTTCGATCGCCTTCTGCGACCTGAAGTTGAAATTGTCCGTGCGCAGCCCAACGACCTTGCAGCCGAGCGCATCGAACGCGTGCTCCATCAGCAGGAGCTTGCAGACTGTGTTGACGTGACTGCGCTGCCATGCCGCGGCGTAAAACGTGTAGCCGATCTCCACGCGGTCGATGGCAGCGACGATATCATGGTAGCGCGTGGTCCCGATGATAGTATTGCTGGTGAGCTCGCGCACCGCCCATGGGAGCATGTGCCCGTCGCGCTGTCCTGCCAGCGCTGTGTTGATGTAACTGCGGGCTTGGGACGGCTCAGGAACCGACGTGAACCAGAGCTCCCAGAGCTTTCCGTCGGACGCGGCCGCGACCAGCGCGTCATGGTGTTCCATGGTGAGGGGCTCCAGGCGGATTCCTCTCCCTTCGAGCACGACGGGTTTTGGAGCGATCACGCGGCGACCCCCGAGGCGTTAGGCATGTCACAGTCCACGGGCTGTGGCCCGTATAGCCTAAGCCATGGCGCTCCGCGCCGCGAGCGGTTAGAGGCGCCGGAAGGCCATCACGCTGTACGTGAATTCGTCGTCCGCGATGGCTTTGTCGTAGTCGATGACGAGCCACGCCGGATAGCCCAGGTCTCGGTCGTAGCGCACTTCGAGGCGGTGCGCGCGGCGCTCGGCAGCGTCGGCGATCAGGTCGAAGAGGCCTTCGACGGAAGGAAAGAGCGGCGCCATGTTCGGCGGCACGATGCTACCGCCTCGGTAGGCACGCGACTGCACGGTTCCGTTCTGCACATTGACGACGACCGGACCACTCATCTCTGCCGTGCATTCGCATGAGCGGAAGAGATCGATGCTGTACGCCGCCGGACCTTTGTCTGCCCAGCGTTGTCGCGCGTCGCTGAGCGACGCGGTTGGCGACAGCGCGCTGTCGCAGGCGGAGATTGCCGCCACAACGGCGATCGCGCGGACGACGGCGCGCACTCCCGAATTATTTCGCCGAATTGACATCACGGTACGTACCTACACGAATGCGACGGAAGCGAGCGAATGCTTGCGCGTTACCTAACGCCCAACCAACTCCGCGCCTTCGTTGTAACGAGATCCTCTTAGCTGGTCTTCAAGGTCAAGTCTTCGATTACGGCGCTGGCCGCTTTTTGCTGTATCTGTTCGATGGCATTGCGACAGCTCTCTTTGCGAACATGGCTTTCATCCGATGTCGCAATCGTTTTGTTATTCGCGGCCCTGAGCCGCCAGCGGAATTGTCCGGTCTTTTTGACTTTGTAGATCTGGAACTTCATGTCGGCCGTATAGGCCCCCGCGTTCGCTGCGATGGTGAGCGGGGCGGCAAACGCAACCGCCGCTCCCACTAGCAGTTTCCGTCGGGTTACAGTCTGCATAACGACGCTCCGGGAAGAAGTGAGTCTGTTCGCTGATGGCGACCCGCCCTCGATGAGATTGCGGTTAGGCACTCGCGGCCACGCGTTGCATGACGAGCGTAAGATGGTGCGATGTGTGGTAGACGGTGAACGCAGCCATTTCGCGTACGGTGAGCATCCCCAACAACGGATGCGGCAGCTGAACCGCGTCGAGCCGATCCTCGCGCCAACGCGCCAGCACATTGAACAGGCGGCCGTTCGTGAGAAGCCACTGAATAAGGATCTCCGCTCGACGCGCATCGGGATTCGGCGCTGGGCCTTCTCGCGGAGGGGCAAAGCGGCCGGCCTGGCCACCGCCGGCTAGCGCACGTCGATACTCCTCACGCAACCCCGTGAAACTGCGTGATGGCTGCGTCGGCCGGCCGAACCGCATGCGCAGCAGCCACGCCGGAAGCTTGAGCCCCAAAGCAAGCGGCGCCGAAGACTTCTGCAAATGCATCGCGTGCTCGGCCGGCGACCACTTGTCGCCTTGCGGCGCGAAAAAGACTTCGAGGGGCATCGTACCTAACGCCTGAGAACCTTCCATAGTGAGCCGCTTCAATGCTGCAACCAGTTCTGCTTTCGTCGAGGGTTCGCCGGTCTCGAACATGCGCGTAAGCCTAACGAGCCAGCCGGTGTGACAGCGCCTTCCGCAGCAGGTCCCACGAAAGCACGTATGTTGCGCCGAGCAGAACGCCGGCAGCATCCGGAATCAAGTCACGCACGCGGCAATGCCCTAGCCCGCTGATTCCCTCCGCGAGCTCCACAAGTGCACCCATTGTGAGGGTTGCCAGCGCCGCCCACGCAAATCGCGCACGCGGTCCCCACTCACGAAACTGGATGTAGCTCAAGACGAAAAAGAAGCTGAACATCACGATGTGCGGATAGTTCTGCAGCGAGTAAAACGACAAACGCGCGCTCGGCAGCGTTTCGCACGCCGTCGGAGCGAGATCGAAACCTTGTTTCGCCGGGAAGTAGAGCAAGCCGAGCAACGCAAATGCGACGTACGCCAGCGGAAGGGCCGCAAGGCGAGCAGCAGAAAAACGACGAGTACGCCGCGATAAAGGATCATCAGCATGAGTCGGATTGAACTTGCTTCCCTGCCCGGTCCATAGGAATTGTGGCTTCTTGACATCGAATTGACCACACGCCATACTGGTAACCACATGGTTACCAATAATCGAAGGCTCGATCGTACCTTTGGAGCACTCGCCGATTCCACTCGGCGAGCCATCCTCGGCCGCCTCTCGCAGGGAGACGCCACCGTCGGCGAGCTGGCGCGACCGTTCCGCGTCTCACGACCGGCGATCTCCAAGCACCTGCGAGTCCTCGAACGCGCCGGCCTCGTGCGACGCGAAAAGGAAGGACGCGTCAGCCGTTGCGAACTGGACGCCGCAGCGATGCGCGAAGCTGCCGAGTGGGTCGAACGCTACCGCGTTTTCTGGACGGGCCAGCTCGACTCTCTCGCACGTTACGTCGAGCAACCACCTTCAACCAAGAGTAAGGAGCGGCAGTCATGACATCGGCAACAACACACTCTGTGCGCCTAACGCATACGATACGCGCGGATGCGGAGCGACTCTTCCGAGCGTGGACGGATCCCAAGGAACTGCGCCACTGGTGGCGCATGGAAGGCGACGGATGGTCCTTCGCCGAGGCGTCGATCGATCTGAGAGTCGGAGGTCGTTACCGACTGGGGATGACGAGTCCCGATGGCAACACACATGTCGCCGTTGGCGAGTATGTCGAAGTCGAGCGCCCAACGCGGCTGGCATTCACGTGGGACTGGGAGGAGCCTGCGTCTCGCGTCGGCGAAACGCTTGTTACTGTCGAATTCAA
Organism: Gemmatimonadaceae bacterium; assembly: GCA_036555845.1. Classification (GTDB taxonomy): domain Bacteria; phylum Gemmatimonadota; class Gemmatimonadetes; order Gemmatimonadales; family Gemmatimonadaceae; genus DASYRX01. The sequence goes on from DATBKN010000085.1 coordinate 5,562, forward strand.
GCCGGTTGCTGGCGACAAAACAGAAGTTGTGCTGACGCACGAGCGCTTCGCTGCGCCGGAGCGTGTGGCAAACCACGAGCGCGGGTGGGGGCAGCTGCTACGCTTGCTGGATCATCTCATGGAGCAGCGCTGATTGAAAAATGATGTTCCCACGACTTCTGCTGCGAGCCCACCAGTTATGACCTTCCCGGTGTCGATGGCCATGCTGCTCTCCTGGAGGTAGTGGGCAGGACGGAGAGAAGGGCTCGATAGTGCGCGCCCCGGCTCGGGCCGCAATCACGGTGCTTCGTTAGGCTTCGGGCTGGACGCTATTTCACGATCTGGCGCACAGTGATCGCTTGCACGTCGAGGCTGTCCCTAACGACAATGAGTGCTCGCATGCCGCGGACGTCTTCCAAGCGAGCCGCGTCGGGGATCTTGACGCGTGCGACGGGCGCGCCATCTCGCGATAATACCGTCCATCGATCAGCGGCCTTTTGCATGCGCGAGCCGAGCCGCGTCGCCTCGAAGCGTTCCACCCAAAGTCGGTCCTGATCATCGACAAAGACACGACCGATCGCCGGTCGCTCCTTCGGGAGGATTTGAGCGGCAAAGTTCATCTCGAACCGTTTCGCGATCTGGTCGGGTGTCATGCGGCCGGCTGCAAGCGCCATCGCTTCCGCTTTAACTCCGTCGACTTCCGACTGCGTAAGAGCCTCGTGCTGTCCTGGCCAGCGAATCTCGCCTCCCCTAACGAATTCGCCATTCAAGTACGACAGCGTGAAACTCGCACCGGAGCCGAAATAGGCGCGGCCGGCAGCGACCACGGCAAAAGGTTGGTTTGAAAAGGGAAGCCGAGTGTCGCCACCCTCGTAAATCCCTGTGTACATGCCGTCGAACTCTGGCGAGCTCGCAAGCGCGCGGCCGCTCGTGTCCTGCAGCGTCAGGCGGGCTCGCATAGGCCAGCGCCTAACGCCCGCTCCAGGCGGAATCGAGTCGCGCGCCGTGACGCTGACCTGCAGGACGACGATATTGCCACCCTGCCAGAGCCAGGCGTCGGCCGGCCAGGATTCGGGCGACGTTCCACCGACACGAATGCTGCGAACGTATCCACCATCTGGGTGCCAGACGGTTAGCCTGCGCAGCGACCCGTCGAACGTGAGGAGAGAGTCGCCGGGCATCACCGTCAGTGAAGCGTTGCCGCGAAACTCGCCTGGTCCTTCGCCACGCCGGCCAAGCGTCCTAACGAGCTTCCCCCTCGCGTCGAACAGCAGGAGACGATTCGCTGCCGCGTCAACAACCGCGATGCGACCGTCCTTCAGCCAGCGCGCGGAACCGATTTGGGCAAAGGCGGCGGAGTCGCCAGTCTCGGCGCCAGTCAGTGTGAGGTCCGAGGCTGGAGCGAGCGTCCACTCGTCGAGCGCTGACGGAGATGCGTTGATAGTCGTTATGCGGACACCGGCCGAATCAACCGTCGACGTCGCGGCGGTCTTCGAATCGGAGGCCTGGCAACTCGCCAGGCTGACCAGCGCGACGAACAGCAGTATCGCGCGCGTCATCGGCCCTTGCGAACGGAACTGCGGGCGGTGCGCTCGGCGGCGAGTTGCTTCGGCGCGCGCCGGCTCCATGCCGAGTCGAGTGCAAGCGCGACAACGCGCGTGGGTGCCGCCTTCAGGATGACGGAAGTGGTCCCTGCCTTTCCCCATGCGCCGGCGGCGGGCTTGAACGCCTTCGCGTGCCGCTGCAGTAACAGATCCTGGTCGAGCGGCGAGAGCATGATGGTGCCGTGAAGATCGTCGGGATAGCCAAGAGTCGCGAAGATCTTGCCGGCCACGCGGAAGTCAGCATGGCCCATATGGGACCCCTCGCTCACGCCAGGAAGCGCCAAGGCCAGCTTTCGGAATTCAGCGGTTGTCATTGTGCGAATTGGAATCGGCGGTGATCGCCTAACGTTTCGTCAACGCTCTAATGCGGTTTGATCGCCATTGGATGTTTGGGCTCATACATGCCAAGCTCCTCGCCGCTCGGTAGTTTGATCTGCGTGACGCGCCCCCAAGGTTGTTCCTGGACTGGCGCCGTCGTGACGCCTTTGCGATCGAGCTCTGCGCGCGTGGCATCGATGTCGTCGCACATGAGATACAGCTCGTGGTATTCCTCGCCCTCCGTGGGATGTATTGCGAGCTCGGTTGGTGGCATCGCGAAGATGAGCCAACCGCGGCCGGCGTCCACCGATGAAAAGCCGAGGACGTCGCGGAAAAAGCGGCGCGTCGCTTCGTCTTTTTTCGAATACATGAGGGCGTGCATGCCAATGATCGCCATTCAGACCTCGCCAGAGCCGATGAACTTGAAGCGTCTCCGGAGCAACTGTTAGGCGACGTGACAGCCCGGATCAGCGCCCTCGGTCCACTTGTCTGTAGAATAGCGGGAGACGAGCTCCGATTGCGAAGTCGGCCCTGAGACCCGCAGAAATGTCGCGCAACACGATGTGCGGACCCCTTATACAGCTCGCATTCGGCGGACAATCGAACGTGACTTCGATCCGGTCTTCGATGAGTTTGTATGCGAATCCTGTCTGCCAACGGAATGGTTCCGTTGGTCCATCCCCCTTCACCGGCTCGCTCTCGCGCAGCGTGTTGATGCTGCCACGACCAGTCAGCGTGAAGCGGAGTGTGTCGGCAAACACGCGGATTTTCACGAATTCGGTCGTGTATAGCAAAGTCGGCAGTGCGTCGCCTGCCACGTTATGCAGCACGTATGTGCCGAGGATGTCGCCGGGAGCAAGCGAATCTGAGCACGCGAGTGGAATCGCAGCGCAAAGAAGTGCGATCGTTCGAGCAATCCGGCGTCTCGTCATGTGATCCTCAGACACGCAACACACGAGCAACCCTGCTCCCCCACGCGGCGTCACGCGCGCAGCGCCGACTTATGTAATGTGCAAGTCCGATCCGAATTGCATGAGGCCGAGCTTCGCCGCAAGCGCACGCGAGGCCACGTTTTGCCAGGAGGTGCTGTACAGCGGGATCCGGTCCATTTCGCGAACGGCTCTTGCCCAGGCAGTCACGGCGCGCGCGGCGTACCCGCGGCGCCGAAAGTCGCGATTGGTATCGACGCCTGCTTCATGTGCATGTGGTGTGATGCGAACGCTGGCGCAGACTGAAACGGCCTTTCCGTCTTCGAGCGTCACCGCCATAGGCACAGCGGGTGAAACGTCGCCGTGCCAATCCTCGAGGTGCGGGCTGAGAATTGTCGCATTGTTGGCGGTCACCCTAACGACATTGACATCGGCGCCCGGGAGATCGCGCGGAAAATGGTAGGCGGGCCCGGTCCAGATCTTTTGAACCGCTGCGGCGCGCGAGAGGCGAGCGACGAACGGTTCAGCGGAAACGACATCCAGGCTCGTGGGCTGCGACTCGCAAAGACGAGCGAGGTCCTCGGCCAAAGCAGCGTCGATGTCGTGGCGAAACCACCACGCGTTCCCGTTAGGCGTGCTACCGAAAAAGAATCGCGGCGCTGGCGCACCTCCAGCGACGTTGACCGTGAGTAAGCGTCCAGCTGCGTCACAGGTGTAGAGCGCCTCGACATGCAGGCGCATGAGGTCCGATGTGGAGCTCAGGCTAGTTGTGCGGTCAGACGTGCTGATCGACAAGGATGGGGTTGCCGTCAGGATCGATCGCCATGAAGGACGCGGGTCCCTGCGTATTCGGATCCGCCTCCATTACCAACTGGACTCCCTGCTCTTTCAACTGGCGCTGCAACTCACGAACGTCGGTGAAGTCTTTCAGCTGACCCGCGTTGCTATCCCAGCCGGGATTGAAGGTCAACATGTTCTTCTCGAACACGCCCTGAAAGAGGCCAATCACGTGATCGCCGTTCTTCATGATCAGCCAGTTCTTTGAATCTCCCATCGTGCCAGTGAAGCCGAACTTCTCGTAGAACTTTCTCGAGG
>DATBKN010000086.1:0-8150 GCA_036555845.1 Gemmatimonadaceae bacterium
GCATTATTCCGCGGCACATAGGTCCGCCTGACGGAGTTCGTATAATCCACACCAACTGTTGTCTGCGCTGTGAGCGCCGGAAGCAGCGTGAGCGTTCCCGTGACGTTGCCGAGGAGGCGGTTTTCGGGCGCGACGTCCTGAACCTGCCTGGCGAGTGCCACTGGGTTGCGCACGCTCTGCGCGCCCGGTCCAATCTCGAAGAACTTGGTGGCACCTGTGGTCGCATCCGACGTCGTTACCGGAAACGTCGGGTTGAAGATCGCCATGTTCGTGAAGATGCCGCCCTCGAAGCCGCCCGTATTCTCAAACGGCACGAAATCGTTGAACACGCGGGACCCTGTGAGATTGAGCCCGAGGCTCAAGCGCCCGTTGAACGCCTCGTGCAGGCCGTTGATACGTCCCTGGTAGCGCTGCAGACCGTTGGAGACGACGACGCCCTTCTGATCGAAATAGTTGAGCGACGCACGGTACTTCGTGCTCGCGGACCCGCCGGAGAACGAAAGGTTGTGATTCGTCGCAAATCCGTTGCGCGTGAGCTCGTCCTCCCAGTCGGTGTTAAATGTCCCCAAGTCCGTCAGGCTCTTTTGTTCGAGCACACCCTGGTTTACGAGCTCCTGGATGTATGAGCGGTACTCATTGCCAGTGAGGTAATGCAGCTTCTCCGAGGGGGATGAAGCGGAGACATAGGCCTCGTATTCCATGCCGCCGGCGCGTGCAGAACCTCGCTTGGTCTGGATGAGGATGACGCCGTTCGCTCCGCGGCTGCCGTAGATCGCCGTGGCAGACGCGTCCTTGAGAACGGTGATCGACTCGATGTCGTTAGGGTTGAGCGCATTCAACGGACTGCGAGACAGCGCTGGGTTGACTCCGAAGTTCGGTGCGCTGGCGACCGTTTGCTCATTCTGCAGCGGCACCCCATCGACGACGTACAATGGATCGTTGCTGGCGCTGATGGACGTTCCGCCACGCACGCGGATTTGCGCGTTGCCGCCGGGCTCGCCGTTGCTCGTGACGATGTTGACGCCGGCCACACGTCCTTGAATCAGCTGGTTCGTGTTGGCGATCACGCCAACTTTTGCCGCATCAGCGTCGATCGACGATACGGCGCCGGTGATCGACTCACGCGTTTGCGTGCCATAGCCCGTGACAACGACCGGGCTGAGGTTGGCTGCGACCTGCGTGAGCGCAAACTGCACGTTCGCCGTCTGACCGGCCGTGACGGTGACCTCGCGCTGCTGCAGCGCGTAGCCGATGCGTCTCGCATGGACTCGTTGCGTCCCAGCCGGTACGCCCGGCATGGAGAACGTACCGTCACCGCGCGTGAGCGCGCCCAGCGATGTCCCCGGTACCTGGATGGTGACGTTGGAGAGCGGCTGCTGCGACGTCGAGTCGATGACGCGCCCAGTGATCGTTCCGCTGCTTTGGGCGGCGACCTGCGTCGCCGAGAGGAGCGCGCCTACCACCACGACTAACAGACGACGAGTGACTGCCATTCGACTAGCCTCCAAAAGCGCCATAGGCGCCGGTATCGCCCTGAGGGCGGCTGGTTTGCTGCTGCATTCTCGTTAGGCGAGGCGCTGGAACGAGCGGGCGCACGACAACAAGCGGCGTCGCGCTGCAAGTAGTTTCGCAAACATTCGCTGCGCAGTTTCCCACTAACGGTCCCCGGGTGACTGCCGGTGGTCTATTTTCAGGCCCCTTTCATAGCAGCGGGTACTTGCTAGCGCAATACTATCATCCGCAACAAATTGCGCAAACGATAACGCAATCGATTACGCCCGGCACGCCCATTCACTCCTCTATGACTGGAAACCGCGTCACGCTGAGAGACATAGCCAAGCGCTTGTCGCTGTCCATGCCGACAGTTTCACGGGCTCTGGCTGACCATCCCGATATCAGTAGCGCGACAAAGGATCGGGTCCGCGAAGTGGCCCAGGCGCTCAACTACATCCCGAATTACAGAGCGCGCTATCTGCGCGCCAAGCACTCGCGCCTGATCGCGTTGATCCTGCCCGAGATGAACATGTTCTTCGTGCCTTCCATGATCGCCGGGATCAATCGCGTGGTGCAGCGAAACGATTACTCGCTCATCGTCTTCCAGTCGGATAACTCGATCGTACAGGAGCGCCGATTGGTCGAGTACTGCACGCACCTGTCCGCCGACGGCGTACTGCTGGTCCTGTCCTCTGAAACGGCGGACCTCGCGCACCTCAACATCCTGCGCGACTGCGGGATTCCCGTCGTACTACTCGATCGAACAATCGAGACGACGAAATACTCCACGGTCACGATCGATGATCACGGCGCGGGGCGGGAGGCGGCGATCTATCTGATCGAGCGTGGGCACACACGCAGCATCGGCGTCTTTGGCGACCAACGTCAGCGCATCAGCTCGCAGCGACTCAAAGGATTTCGCCGCGGCTACACGGACAAGCGAATTCCGGTGGCCGATTCGCAAATCCTGCGCGTGACAATCCTGAGCGAGCTCGACGCACAGTTGGAAGCTGCGCTGGCGGCGCATCCGGACGTGACGGCCGTCTTCGCGATGACGGACGAGTTGCTTGTTCACACGCACTATTTGCTCATGCGCCGCGGGATGCGAATACCCGATGACGTTTCACTCCTGGCAATCAGCGATGGCCAGGCGCCAACGTTCCTGCACCCCAACGTCACCCACTTTCGTCACGCGGGTGTCGAAGCCGGTGAACGCACTGCATCTATTCTCATCGGCATGATCGAACACAACTCCGACGCGATGATCGATGTGCGCATTCGAACGACGCTTGTTGAGCTTGGATCCGTAGCGGCGCGTACGCCGCACGCGCGGAAGCACTAGGACACACCGCTATCGCGCCCACGCGCTATAGTCGTTAGGTTCGCGCACCTCATCCGCTACGCCTGGAGGAGCAATGCAAGGTGTGGAATTCGATGCGATCGTCGTCGGCTCCGGCATTTCCGGTGGCTGGGCCGCGAAAGAGCTGACGGAAAAAGGCCTTCGCGTGCTGCTCCTCGAGCGCGGCCGCAACGTCGAGCATATCAAAGACTATGTGAATGCCACGAAGGGCCCGTGGGAGTATCCGCACCGCGGCGGACGCACGCAGGCCATGGAAAAGGAATACCCGGTTCTCAAGCGCGACTATCCGCTCAACGAGAAGAACCTCGACTTCTGGGTCAAAGATCAGGAGTCGCCGTACACCGAGGCGCGGCGTTTCGACTGGTTTCGCGGCTATCAGGTCGGTGGCCGCTCGCTGATGTGGGGCCGTCAGAGCTATCGCCTGAGTGATCTGGATTTCACAGCGAACGTTCGCGACGGCATCGCCGCCGATTGGCCCATCCGTTACGCCGACATCGCGCCGTGGTACGATCACGTCGAACGCTTCGCGGGGATCGCCGGTTCGATCGAGAAACTGCCACAACTGCCTGACGGGCAGTTCCAGCCCGCGATGCCGCTCAACTGCGGCGAGGAGAAGATCGCCGCGGCGCTCGCCAAATCATCCTTGGGCAAAAGGCGGCGCATCATCCCGGGGCGCGTAGCGAACCTAACGCTTCCCCTCCCCGGCAGAAGCCCATGCCAGTATCGCAACGCGTGCTGGTTAGGCTGCCCCTATGGGGCCTACTTCAGCACGCAGTCGTCCACGTTGCCGGCCGCCGTCGCGACGGGACGCCTAACGCTCAAGCCGTTTGCGATCGTGAGCGAGGTGCTGTACGACAAGGATCGCAAGCGCGCGACCGGCGTGCGCGTGATCGATGCACTGACCGAGGCGACAACCGACTACAGCGCGAAGGTCGTCTTCCTCTGCGCCTCGGCGCTCAATTCCACATGGTTGCTGATGCGCTCGGCGACCGACATGTGGCCGGGCGGATTGGGCAGCAGCTCGGGCCAGCTGGGCCACAACCTGATGGACCATCATTTCCGGTTAGGCGCCTCTGGAAAGATCGACGGCCTGGAGGACAAGTATTACACGGGCCGCCGTCCGACAGGCTTCTACATCCCGCGCTATCGCAACGTCGCCGGCGACAAGCGGCAGTATCTGCGCGGCTTCGGGTACCAGGGCGGCGCCAGTCGCGACGGCTGGTCGCGCGCCGTCGCCGAGTTAGGCGTCGGTGGCGCGTTCAAGGATCGCGCGGCGCAGCCAGGCGACTGGTCGATCGGCGCGACGGCGTTCGGCGAGATGCTGCCCGATCACAACAACAAGGTCACGATGGATGAGACCAAGAAAGACAAATGGGGCCTGCCCGTCCTCAGGATCGATTGCGGCATCGGCGAGAACGAGCGCATGATGCGCAAGGACATGACGGCCGACATGGCCGAGCTGCTCGAAGCCAGCGGCGTGAAAGACGTGCACACGTTCGAGAACGAATACTTCCCGGGGATGGGCATTCACGAGATGGGCACCGCGCGCATGGGACGCGATCCAAAAACGTCGGTGCTCAATCAGTGGAATCAGGTGTGGGATGCGCCGAACGTGTTCGTCACGGACGGCGCGGCCATGGTGTCGGCCGGGTGTCAGAACCCGTCGCTCACATACATGGCGCTCACGGCGCGCGCCTGCGACCACGCCGTGAACGAGCTCAAACGACAGAATCTGTAAGCGCCTAACCAGAGAAATCCGACATGTCGCCAATATCTGACGAACAACTCGCGATCACGCGACGCGAAGCGATCCAGCGCGTTACCGCACTCCTGGGCGGCGTCGCGCTCGTCGGCGGAAGCTCGCTCCTGGCCAGTTGCACGCGCGATCGCGACGCCGCGCAGGGCGGAGCCGGTACATTCACGACCGCCGACATCGCGTATCTCGACGAAATCGCGGAGACAATTCTCCCAGAGACCAAAACGCCGGGCGCGAAGGCCGCGAAGGTCGGCGCCTTCATGGCGCTCATGGTCACCGACACTTACACGCCCGAAGACCAAACCGTTTTTCGCAACGGGATGAAGCAGCTCGACGACGCGAGCGTAAAGGAGAGCGGCGCGAAGTTCATGGCCGCTACGCCGCAGCAGCGCCTCACGCTCCTCGAAAAGCTGGATAAGGAGGCGAAGGATCATCACGACTCCAAGGAAGCGCGGAAGCGAGCGTCCGAGACCGAGCAGAAGACCGCGCAGCCCGACACGACGACAAAAGCGGAGGAGCCTGAACACTACTTCCGCATGATGAAAGAGCTGACGCTGCTCGGCTACTTCACCTCGGAAATCGGCTGCACGCAGGCGCAGCGTTATGCAGAGACGCCCGGGAAGTTCGAGCCGTGCGTCCCCTACACCCCGGGCGAGACGAGCTGGGCGGGGCACGCTTAACGAGATTGATGGCGAACAGCCGCCGGAAGATGTCTCGAGTTGCCTGCGCCGCTGCAGCGTTAGGCATCGCCTGCGCGGCACCGCTCGCTGCGCAGCAGACGCCGCGCTGGAAGGCGCACGACGTCCAGCGTCCGAAACCGGCCGTTGTCACGCCCGCTGCGTCACTCGGGCAGCCGCCGAGTGATGCGGTCGTGCTCTTCGATGGCAGCGGATTGCAGGCGTGGACCGCTGGAGATGGCGGCCCCCCTGGATGGACGCTTCGCGACGGCTACATGGAGACCGCCGCCGGTAAAGGCGCCCTCAAAACTCGTCAGGGTTTCGGCGACGCGCAGATCCATCTCGAGTGGGCGACGCCCAGTCGTGTCGAGGGGAACGGCCAGGGGCGCGGAAACAGCGGAGTGATCATCATGGGTCTCTACGAGGTCCAGGTGCTCGACTCCTACGGCAATCAGACGTACGCCGATGGGCAGGCCGCCGCCGTGTACGGCCAGTATCCGCCGCTCGTGAACGCGTCGCGCGGTCCCGGCGAATGGCAGACGTATGACATCATCTTTCGGCGGCCGCGCTTCCAGCCTAACGGCACACTCAAGACGCCCGCTGTCATGACGGTCTTTCACAACGGCGTCCTCGTGCAGGACCACGTCGCGCTGTGGGGGCCGACGGACTGGCTGCAGCATCGCCAGTACAAGGCGCACGGCGACGCGCTTCCGCTCATCCTGCAGGATCACGCGAACCCCGTGCGCTACCGCAATATCTGGCTGCGCCCGCTCGTCGACGTCCAACAGCCGTCAGGGCTGGCGAGCAGCGTCGCACAGACATCGGTGCCAGCTTCCGTGCTGCAATCGTACGTGGGGACGTACGCCACACCTAACGAGGAAGTGGCGCGCGTGCAGCTTCGCGGCGGGAAGCTCATCATGACAATGCCTGGATCGCCACGCGAGCTGGAGCTCGTGCCCGTCACACGCCAGCGCTTCTCGCTGTTGCACACGTCGGGAACTGTCGAATTTTCGCAGGGGGATAAGGGTAAGCCGCGCATCCGGCTGCAGTTCGCCGAGATGGACCGCCAGGGAGACAAGCGGTAAACGCGGCACTGACGGGATAACAAGGTATGGCACTGCTCTTCGCCGCTGCGCTAAGCGCGCAGCTTGCTGCCACGACTCAGCTAACGCTTCCGGTTCTCGCCTTTCCCGAAGCGGGGATGGACGATCCGGCGGCGTACCAGGGCTACCAGACGCGCTTCTTCCGCGACGCCACTGGCAACACGGTCCAGATCTACATCGATGCCCGCGCCGGCCGCGTCGTCCACCTCTGGGCAAACGCCGAGAACGAAAGTATCGGCTTCACGGCGCGCGATGAGCGCGGACGGCTCGCCACATTGCGCTGGGAAAGCCAGGGCGCGGAAGTCGCGCGCGCCGGCCGAGCGCGCACACTGGAGTACAGCCTAACGAGTGACGCGCGACGCCTCGACCTCGGCTGGTTCCTTCTGGGCTCCATGCGTGTCGAGCGCGATTTCCAGTACTGGGGACGCCAGCGCGCGCCGTTCACCGCGCCGCGCTTCACGCTGCAGGAGCTGGACAGGTTGCTGACCGCCCTTGGCCGCTTGCCGGCGGCTGAGCGGCGCCGGCACCTCGCGCTGCTCAATGCTGCCGACTTGGCTGCGCTGCGCGCGCGTCTGCATCCGCGCATCGTTACGCGGCCGAGCGCATCGACGTGGGAGGCGCATGTGATCCAGCCGTCGCTGGATGGTCGTGACACGCTCGTGCTTGTCGTGCGGGCCGACAGGCGCCGCGTGAGCGCGACGCCTAACGGCAACGCGATATCGCTGCGGGCGCGCACCCGTGAGCCGCTCGCGTTCACGGTTCGAATCTCGACGACTGGTGAAACACTCACTCCTGTTGCCCGCGAAGAGATCTTCTCGCCGGCGTTCCTCGACTTTCTCGCGCAGGCGAAAACTGTTGGCGGCGACTCGGCAGCGCTCAGGGCGCGCTGGCTGGAGCGGCAGACACGCGGCGTGGAGCTGCTCGTCTCGCACGAAAAGCTCATGGCCGGCCTTCCGACATACGCCACGTATTTCGGCCGCGACATTCTGGTCAGCGCGCTGATGATGCGCTCGATCTGGCGACCGGAAATGTCCCAGTTCGCGATCGCCAGCGTGCTGCGCAAGCTCTCGCCGTCTGGGCAAGTGAGCCACGAGGAAGCGTTAGGCGGACAGGCCGTCCGCGAGAGCGCTTCCGAGTACGCGCAGCTCGTGGATGCGTACCTCAAGGCCTCGGGGCTGAGTAATTCTCGTCAGGCGGACAGCCTGATCGCTCGCGCGTATCAGGTGCTGCGCGATAGCCGACGCGTGCGCGAGAACTATCACATGATCGACGACGAGTTCCAGCTGCCCGTCCTCGTCGCGCGCTGGATCGCCGATTCAACCGTCTCGCGGGACGCCAAACGCGCTTTTCTGCTCGACTCAGCAGACGGCAACGGAACGAGGCTCGCACGCCTGTTGCGCGAATTGGCTCTCGTTGCGCGTATGACCGAGGCGTATGCGAGAGACCAGACGGCGGCAAACCTGGTCTCGTTTGCGCCGCGCGACTCCGGCTGGGCGTCTACCAGCTGGCGCGACAGCAATGCAGGCTACGGTGGCGGGCGATACGCGATGGACGTGAATGCGATCTGGGCCCCGCACGCTCTCGAGTCGCTGGCGCAAATTCTCGGCACAATCCGCGAGCTGGGTTTCTCGTTCGACTCGTTCGCGGCACAGGACGCGGCGCTCGCCGCAGGAACGCCGCTGGCTCGTTATGCGGCTGACTCCCTGGTGCTCCGCAGGGCCGTCCAAGCGTGGTCTGGCGCGTGGCGGCACTTTCTCGTT
>DATBKN010000087.1:0-3216 GCA_036555845.1 Gemmatimonadaceae bacterium
AAAATCGGCGCCTCGGCATCCTTGTTGATCGCCACGATGCAGCGCGACGCCCGCATTCCAGCGAGGTGCTGGATCGCGCCGGAAATTCCGACAGCCACGTACAACTCAGGACTCACCTGGCGACCAGTCTGCCCGATCTGATCGCTGTGCGGACGCCAGCCATCATCGGTTACGGCACGCGTCGCACCGACCGCAGCGTTGCCAAACGCCGCCGCCAAGTCCTCAACGAGCTTGAAGTTTTCAGCCGCCTTCAGGCCGCGACCACCGGACACGATCACAGGCGCTTCAGCGAGATCGAGCTTGCGGCTGTCAGCAGACGTCGTCTCCTTCACCTGTACGCGCACGGTGCTCGCGTCGCCCACTGGTGGAGCAGCCTCCACGCGCGCTGTTCGCGGTGCCTGCGTCGCGGTGAACGCTCCAGGACGAAGTGACGCGACCGCGGGACCGTTGCCTGGCGTTAGGCGGAGCGTCGCCAAAACCTTGCCCGTATAGACCGGATGCGTCGCGACGAGTGCGTCGCCGTCACGCTTCAGCGTCGTGACATCGCTCAAGATCGCTGCGCCGAGCTTGGCCGCCACACGAGGCGCCAGGTCCTTGCCCCGCGCCGACGCGCCGACGAGCACCGCGGCATACCCGTTTCGCGCACGCTCAGCCACGAGCGCGCTCAACGCCTCGGGGTTGTACTGCGCCAGCGCCTCGTGCTCTGTGACAAAGACAACGTCGGCACCGTGCTCGCCTAACGCCGCTGCGTGCGCGCCGGCACCGGGACCACCACTCAGGACGACGTGCGCTTCAGCGCCATGACTGTCCGCCAGGGCGCGGGCCGCACTCAGCGCTTCGAGCGACACCTTGCGAAGATCGCCGCCGCGGACTTCGGCGTATGTCAGAACGTTAGGCATCAGAGGACCTTGGCTTCCGTCTGCAGCAGTCGCACCAGCTCGGGCACGGCCGCCGCGCCTTCGCCGATGATGCGACCCGCGGCCCGCTCCGCCGGAAGCGCCATCGCATCAACAGTCACCCGCACGGCGCCTAACTGCGCCGCCTTGCTTTCCATCGGCTTCTTCTTGGCCGCCATGATCCCTTTGAGCGACGGATAGCGCGGGCGCGCGATCCCTTCATCGATCGTCACGACGGCTGGAAGCGGGAACGTCACTTCTTCCGCACCGCCTTCGAGCTCGCGTCGCGCCGAACCTTTGCCGTTCGCGATCTCCAACTTCGAACAACCGTGCACTGTCGGGAGATCGAGCATCTCACCGACAATCACCCCTGTTGCACCTGACGCGGAGTCGATGGCCATCTTCCCGAACATGATGAGATCGTAGCCGCCGCCTTTCAGCTCGGCGGCAAGCGCCGTGGCGATCGCAGCAGAGTCAAAGGGCACTTGATCGCTCTTGAGATGCACGGCGCGTGTCGCACCCATTGAAAGCGCCTTGCGCAGGACCTCCTGCGCCGTATCGGGCCCAAGCGAAATGACGACAACCTCGCCGGTCCCGAGCTTCTCGATCATCTGGAGGGCCGCCTCGACGGCGTAGCCGTCGAAGTCGCTCATATCCCACTTGAGTCCCGTTTCGTCGACAGCTTTACCCGAGGCGGCGATGCGGAACTTCACATCCATTTCGGGAACGCGTTTGATGCAGACAGCGATCTTCACTCGGGCAAATCCACCTTGTGAAAAAGTTCACATCAAAGTAGCCGAGCAGACGTTGCGCTGCCACGCGGACGAGGCATCTTGCGCCCGCTGACAATGCTCTCGTGGTGACTCGCCACCCGCAGCCGCACGCGCTCGTCACCGGCGCCACCGCCGGGATCGGACGCGAATTCGCGCTTCAGCTAGCCGCGCTCGGCTACGACCTCACGCTTGTCGCGCGCGACAGCGCCCGTCTCGCAGAGCTCGCGACGGATTTGCAGGCGTCGCGCGGCACAACCGTCACGGCGTTTGCGGCGGACCTTTCGAGCGACGACGACACGGCCCGCGTCGTGAAGTACATCGAGTCGCATCCTGTAGACGTGCTGGTGAACAACGCCGGCTTCGGTCACGGGGGACGCGTTGGCGTCATGTCGCATGAAAAACAGGACGCGATGATCCGGCTGCACGTGCTGGCCGTGCACCGGCTGACGCAAGCCGCGCTGCCAGCCATGCTTGAGCGCAAGGCGGGAAGCGTGATCATCGTGTCGTCGATCGCGTCGTACCTAACGACTCCCGGCAATGTGAACTACTGCGCGACGAAAGCCTACGATCGCACGTTCGCCGAAGGCCTCGCCCTCGAGACAGCACGCAACGGCCTATACGTCCAAGCGCTCTGCCCGGGCTTCACGCATACCGAACTGCACGCGCGTGCCAACGTGGCTAAAGGACGCATGCCGGCATGGCTCTGGATGACGCCGGATCGCGTCGTGGCTCAGTCATTGAACGCGATGCGGGCAAAGCGGCCGACGGTGGTGATTCCAGGCCGGCGCTACCGGTGGATCGTGCTGGTGGCGCGCTACGCCCCCAAGTGGTTCATCCGGCTTCTCACCGGTCGCTACAGGCGAGATCGTTAGGCCTACGGAACGATCTCGACCCCGCCCTGCATGATCCCATAGCTGTGGTGCTTGGGGCCGGAGGCGTACTCTTGTGAGCGAGTGACGGCCCGCCAAGCGAGAGATACGCGGCCGAGGCGAACGCCAACGCCGATCGTGTGTTCTCCAACGAGTGGCTCACGTTCGACAGCGCGCTTCGCGTGCAGAAGATTGCCGTCGAGCGAGAAGTTGTGCGCCACGAATTCCTGGCGAGCACCGGCCACGATGAAGACCTCGAACGGCGCGCGTGCGTCCCACGACGGGACGTGCCATGGGTGCGACATCGCGAAGCCGAGCCGCGCCTGCAATCCCGCTTCCGCGTTCGTGAGGATATTCCCGGCCGCCGCGCCTACGTACGGTTGCACGTCGAAGCCTGGGCCGCGCGCCGTAGCGGCGCGCGCGAGCCACGAGCGTCGATAGCGCAGCAACACGCCAGGCTCGAAACCAATCTGCGTATCCCAGCCACGCGCCTCCCGCGTGTAGCGCTCGTTGATCGAGTGAGCGATCCCTTGTGCGAGCTGGCCTAACGCGGGCTCTCCTGTCACCCCGGCAGCGACCTCGAGCTCGTCGAGCGATCGCGGCCGCGCGAATCGCGCGGTGGAGCTGACGTACAGCCACGCGGCGTATGGCCGCTCCAGCTCCCACCCGTCGACTGTG
>DATBKN010000088.1:0-7354 GCA_036555845.1 Gemmatimonadaceae bacterium
GACGACGCACCAGGGCGCGCATCCGCGCATCGGCGCCACCGACGTCGTTCCCTTCGTCCCACTCGAGGGATCAACGATGGACGACTGCATCGCGCTCGCACATGCGTTAGGCGCGCGCGCGGCAGCCGAGCTGCACATTCCCGTGTATCTCTACGAGCGGGCGGCGACGCGCAGCGAACGTGTCAACCTTGCCGACGTACGCCGCGGCGAGTTCGAAGTGCTGCGCGACGAGATCGCCATCAGTCCCGAGCGTCGACCCGATTACGGCGAGCCACGCATCCATGCGACAGCGGGTGCAACGGCCGTCGGCGCGCGTCCGTTCCTCGTGGCTTACAACGTCTACCTTGGCCCCGCGGCGAACCTCGCAATAGCCAAAGAAGTCGCCAAGGCGGTGCGCGCCTCGTCGGGCGGGCTTCCTGGAATCAAAGCGTTAGGCCTCGAAGTCGATAGCCAGGCGCAGGTTTCAATGAATCTCGTCGATCTCGATACGACCGCACTGCACGAAGCGTTCGACGCGGTGCAGAGCGCAGCCGCCTCGCGTGGTGTTCAGGCAACGTGGAGCGAGATCGTCGGGCTCGTGCCTGAGAGCGCGCTCGTGCGAGCCGGCGCGCATCACATCATGCTGCGCGGCAACCCCGACGGCTTCATCCTCGAGCGCAAAGTGCGTGACGCGATGGCTCAATCCGCGGCGCCCTCCGTCACCGCATTCAGCGCGGCCGTGGCCGCCCCTACTCCGGCGCCAGGCGGCGGCTCGGTTGCCGCCTACGTAGCGGCGTTAGGCGCCGCGCTCGTGCAGATGGTCGCAGGGCTCACCGTTGGGCGCAAGAAGTACGCGACGGTTGACGTCGAGATGCAGCACGTGCGCGACGACGCCAAAGCGCTGGCCGCGCGGCTGCACGCGTTGGTCGATGAAGATGCGAGCGCGTACGGCGTCGTGACTGAAGCCTACAAGCTGGCCAAGGACGCGCCCGAACGCTCAGCGCTCATCGACGCTGCACTCGTAGGTGCCGCGCGGACGCCGCTGGAAACGGCTCGTGCGTGCGCCAAGGTCGCCGACCTCGCCCTTGCCGTCGCCCAACGTGGCAACCAGAACGCGCTGTCAGACGCTGGTGTTGCCGCACTGCTGGCTGAAGCCGCGTGTAAAGGTGCCGCCTATAACGTGGCTATTAACGTCGCCGGCATGGAGAATCGCGCACAGGGCGCCGCGTTGTCGGCCGACGCGCAATCGCTCGTCGAACGCGTCAGCAGCGTTGCGCGGACCGTGGAATCCCTCGTGCAACGCGCGACGGCCTAACGCTCATCAGAGAGCCAAGGCCTTCTTCATCCGAAACAGGTGATGCCAGGGATGCCGCAGCGGATGGTCCTCAATGATGAACTGTGTCGTCACTGGAGCGCCGTAGCTGAGCGAGAATGGCGCCGCGCGGTCCAGCTGTTCGTCGCTAAGCGCACGCACGGCTTGCGCCGCTGCGCGGCTGTTCCGCTGAAGCAACGCGATTGCCTCGTCTTTCGTGCACGCGACATGCTCGCTCGCGTGGCCCGCGTTGATCTGAGCAACAACGTCCCACGTTACGTCGGTTACGGCCCCACCCTGTGCCACAGCTTGCACGACGTCCATTTCGATCGGGTACATGCTGGCAACATGGTGCACGGTGACGCCGACCGTGCGCCCGTCTTTGGGAACGGCCGTGCGCCACTGCGCGTCCGACAAGTCCTTCGCAAAAGCAGCTAACGTCGCGGCGCCTTCTTCGATGCGATCCGCGAGTAGATCAGCACGACGACCCATTCAAACCTCCTCGAGCGTCCGTGTAATGGTTTCTCAGCGTCCGACGTTACACGGCCCACCCAAAGACGCAAGTCCGGGCTCTCTGTTTTGTGCAGCCGCCTGAGGTGGAGGCGCTCGCTGCGCGCGTCAGCGCCTAACGAACGCCTCCACGGAGGTGATCACCTCCTCCCGGTGGACTATGTGGGCTTGCGGGGCTTACGGTTCTTCTTGTGAGCAACAGTGGCCGTCTTCTTCGTCGAGTCAGTGCTCTTCGCGGCAGCAGCCGTTGACTTGGCCGGCACCGTGGTTGTCGGCTTTGCCTGCGTCGTCACAGCAGACTTGGTCGCTTGTTTCTTCGGCGCGGTCGCCTGCGCACCCGCGATCGATGATCCACCGAGCGCCGCTGCAGCGGCGGCGATTGCGAGGATCTTTCGTGCTTGCATAGTCATCTCCAGCTAAGTTGACAGGGCGGCACGCCGTCCGCGGACGCGGGGTAGTACCGAGGCACAAGAGGCTTTGCCTCTCGAACCTATGCGCACCTTATCGGCGGCGACCTTAATAGAGGATTACAGCGCTCCGGCCACGGCCCATGCGACTGCTGTTAGTTGAAGACGACGCGCGACTGGCCGACTTGCTGCTGCGATCTCTTCGCGAGCAAGGTTACGCTGTCGATCATGTCATCGACGGCGACGCCGCGATCGTTCAGACGGCCGTTAATCCGTACGATGTCGTTGTGCTCGATGTGCAACTGCCAAAGCGCAACGGCTTCGAGGTCTGCGCCGAAATCCGTCGTCGGCGCAATCCCGTTCCAATTCTCATGCTCACTGCGCGCGACGCGGTGCTCGACCGCGTCGCTGGGCTCGATTCGGGCGCCGACGATTACCTCACCAAGCCCTTCGACCTCAGTGAGTTGATCGCGCGTGTACGTGCTCTGTTGCGTCGTATGCCGCAGATCGCGCCGCGTGTCATCAGTGTCGCCGACCTGACCGTGGACACGGCAGGTCAGACAGCCCAGCGAGCGGGCATTCAGTTGGCACTCACAACAAAGGAGTACGTCCTCCTCGAGTACCTCGCGCGCCATGCGGGCCGCGTGATCGGTCGCGCCGAGCTCGTGGAGCATGTGTGGGATGAGAACCACGATCCGTTCACGAACGCGATCGAGGTTTACATCAACCGACTCAGGAAGAAGGTGGATGGCGGGCGCGCGCCGTTGATCCACACGCGCCGTGGCGCGGGCTATCTGCTCGGCGATCCGGCGACGCTGAATCAGCCTAACGCTGATTGATGCGCATTCGCTCGGTCAGAATTCGCATCGCGCTGTGGAATACGGCGCTCTTTGCGGTATTCCTCGCCGCGCTCGCGGCGGCAGGCTACTGGTTCCTGTCGTACACGAGTCTCGAGCGCGTCGATGAGTTTCTCGCAGAATCGGGCGGCGCGATTGCGTCGGCCATCCAGTTCGAACGCAACAACGGCGCGCCGGATTCAGTCGCGATCCGGGCCGTGGTGTCGTCGATGCAGCTACCCGACATTGCCGTGCACGTGTTTGACGAAGGATCCGGGCTCGCCCTCTCATCATATGAAGGATTGCGCTTTACACGACCCGAATTCGAGGGATTGGATGCGGCCTTGGCAGATTCTCTCGCGCAAGCCGCGCGAGCCGCTCCGCAGGAACCAGAGCTGAGCACGATCATCGCAGCAGACCAGGCGGTCCGCGTCTTCACATTCCCCACTAGAGTCGCCGGCCAACGGCTCATGATTGGCATCGCGCAGGTGATGACGGTTCGCTCACGGCTGCTGCGCGACGTGCGCTTCGCGCTCTGGGTAGGGTTCCCGCTCGTCGTACTGCTCGCTTCGTTAGGCGGCCTCTGGCTCGCCGGCAGGAGCCTCGCGCCGGTTGACTCCATGTCCACGCGCGCGAGAGAGATCGGCGCGTCCAACCTGCATCAGCGCCTGCCCGTCGCAAACGCCGGCGATGAGCTTGGACGGCTGGCAACAGCGTTCAACGAGCTGCTCGGGCGGCTCGAGCAAGCCTTCGAGATTCAAGCTCGCTTCGCGGCTGATGCGTCGCACGAGCTGCGCACGCCGGTCGCCGTGATCAGCGGCGAGAGCGAGTTGGCGCTGTCACGACAGGAACGGCCACGAGACGAGCTTGTCGGCGCCCTGAGAATCATTCAGGGAGAGAGCCAGCGCCTACGCGCTATCGTCGATGACCTCTTCCTCCTCGCGCGTGCTGACAGCGGCGAACGAATGATGCGGCCCACGCCATTGCATTTGCGCGATTTGCTCGACGACAGCGCGCTCAGTGCACGCACGCTCGCCTCATCCGAAGGCGTATTCATCGACGTTCGCGGAATCGAAGCTGCTCCGATCGAAGGCGACGAAGCGCTTCTGCGTCGTGCGATCGACAATCTGCTCGTGAACGCGATCAAGTACTCGCGTCACGGTGGTCGGGTTGACGTCGACCTGTCCGACGAAGGTGCGCGTTGGCGCGTCGACATCCGCGACGCTGGCACCGGTATTCCGCTCGAAGCGCGCGAGCGTGTCTTCGAGCGTTTCTTCCGAACCGATGACGCGCGCGCGTCGCGACGAGCTGATGGTGCGGGACTTGGGCTTGCTATCGCGCGATGGATTGCCCGCGCGCACAAGGGCGATATCGAATTGGTCGATTCATCCGAGACGGGAAGCACATTCCGTCTGGTGCTTCCCAAGTCGACGTAGAACACGCTCGCTCGTTCATCGTAGCGTAAGGTGGCCACCGCCAGCTTGCGCTCATGCAACTCCGTCCCTTATTGCGCCGATACGGCTTTCCGGCGCTCATCTTCGCTTTCATCACTGCCGTCGCCTGGGTGCTGCGTGGTCAGCTGCGGCATCTGCACTCGAGTCAGATCAGTTCCGCACTTTCGGATCTGAGCTGGGCGCAGCTCGTCCAGGCGAGCTTGCTCACGCTGCTCACCTACGCGCTGCTTCCAGGATATGATCTCCTCGCGCTGCGTTACGTTAGGCGGCGGATCGGCACGGGCCGCGCCGTTCTCGCCTCCGCGATCGCATACGCCATAAGTCATACGCTCGGTTTCCCCGCGGTAACGGGCGGCGCTGTCCGCGCGCGTTTCTGGTCATCGTGGGGCCTGACGACGGGCGAGATCGCGACCGCAGTCGGCTTCGCCGGTTTCACGTTCGTGCTCGCAGTCGTCGCCGTGACTGGGACCGCGCTGCTCGTCGGACCCGCGCTGCCGTTCGCGCATACAGCGGTCGCCATCGCGATCGCGCGGGCCGTGGGCTTCGTCGCGGTGAGCGCCGTGACGCTGTACCTGATGTGGGCGATGTTCGTCCACGGCAGGCCGCTCAGAGTCGCTGGACGCGAGCTGCCGGCGCCGTCGGGACGCGAGGCGCTTGCGCAAGTCGCGTTAGGCTACGCCGATTGGATTGCAGCGGCGGCCGTGCTGCATGTGCTGTTGCCGTTCGGGCATGGCATTTCCTTCGCGGCCTTCGTCGCGATGTTCGTCGTCGCTCAGGTGCTCGGCCTCGTGAGCCATTCGCCGGGCGGAATCGGCGTATTCGAGTCGCTGATCGTGCTGCAGTTCGGGGGTCGCGTCCCTCTCGGCGAACTGCTCGCTGCGATGATGGCGTATCGTGTCGTTTTCTACCTCGCGCCGTTCGTGCTCGGCGTGACGGCGCTCGCCGTGTACGAAGTGTGGTTGCGGCGCGGTCACATACGCACGGCGGCGGGCGTGCTCGGCTCGGCGCTCGAGCGCTGGGCACTGCCGCTGCTTCCCTCGGCGATCGGCATGATGACGCTGTGCGGCGGCATCATGCTG
This sequence comes from Gemmatimonadaceae bacterium, assembly GCA_036555845.1. Lineage (GTDB taxonomy): Bacteria > Gemmatimonadota > Gemmatimonadetes > Gemmatimonadales > Gemmatimonadaceae > DASYRX01. The sequence goes on from DATBKN010000088.1 coordinate 5,578, forward strand.
CTTCTGTCCGGCGCGACACCGGAAGTCAGCGCGCGCCTCCGTCTGCTGGTCGCGATTCTGCCGTTAGGCATCGTCGAGCTGTCGCACTTCGCCGGCAGTGTCGCCGGGGCGAGCCTCCTGGTGCTGGGCTGGGCGCTTACACGCAAGCTCGACGCGGCGTGGTCGCTCGCTTGCGCGCTGCTGGGCGTCGGTATCGCGGCGTCACTCCTCAAGGGCTTCGACTGGGAAGAAGCGGCGACTCTATCGGTGATTCTGCTCATCTTGCTCCCAAATCGCGCGCTGTTCTATCGTCGATCTTCGTTGACGTCGGAGACGCTCACGCGCGGCTGGATCGCGTCGATTCTGGCCATCGCTATCGCCAGCGTTTGCGTTGGGCTCTTCGCCTATAAACACGTCGAGTACAACAGCGAGCTCTGGTGGCGTTTCGCCCTGCACGCCGACGCCCCGCGCTTTCTGCGCGCCTCCATGGGCGGCCTCACGACACTCGGTGTCATCGGCCTCGTACGCCTCTTGCGCCACGGGCGCCGCGTCGCTGCCGCGCCTAACGAGGGCGCGCTGGCAACCATTCGAGAGTTGTTGCCCGGTGTGGAGAATGTCGAGGCGAACCTCGCGCTGCTTGGCGACAAGGAATTCCTGGTCAGCGAGCGCCGTGACGCGTTCCTGATGTACGCGGTGCACGGACGCACATGGGTTGCGCTGCACGAGCCCTTCGGTGAACCCGCAGCCGTGCGCGCGCTGGCCTGGGAGTTTCTCGAGCGCGCGGACCGCGCCGGCGGCTGGCCGGTGTTCTATCAGATCAGTCCGGGCTCGCTTCCGCTCTTCGTGGAGATGGGCTGCATCGCGCTCAAGCTCGGTGAGGAGGCGTACGTATCGTTGGAGGATTTCTCACTCGACGGCGGTAGCAGCAAGAGTCTACGCCGCATGCACCGCGACGCCGAACGCGACGGTGCCACATTCGAGGTCGTTCGGCGTGAGGCGGTAGCGTCGCTGATCCCGCAATTGCGCGCCGTGTCGGACGATTGGCTTTCGCGCAAAGCCGCGCATGAGAAAGGGTTCTCACTCGGTGTCTTCGATCCGGCGTACCTGCGCAACTTCGACATCAGCGTCGTGCGGCGGAATGGACGCATCGTTGCCTTCGCCAACGTGCTCACGGGCGCTGGTCGTGACGCGTCCGCCGACTTGATGCGGTACTCCTCGGACGCGCCTCGCGGCGTTATGGACTACCTCTTCGCCGAGCTGATTCTCTGGGCGCGGCGAGAAGGATATCAGCGATTCAGTCTCGGGATGGCGCCGCTGTCCGGTCTCGATTCGCGTACGCTGGCGCCGCGATGGTCGCGCTGGGCGTCGCTCGTGTACTTGCATGGCGAATCGATGTACAACTTCCGCGGCCTGCGCGCGTACAAGGAAAAATTCCATCCGCGCTGGGAGCCGCGTTACCTGGCGACACCGCATCGGTTCGCCCTTCCATGGATTCTCGCCGACGTCGCCTCGATCATCTCGGGGGGGAGCCGGCGTTCGAACGTGCCGAGCTCCGTGCCTCGGAGTGATCGCAGGATTCGCCCAGAATTCCGTGAAGAACCGCTTTGCGAAACCGTCAACGGCAAAGACCTATTCGGATCAAGCGGATATGTCGGATAGCTCCATCTGCGTCATCCGAACGGCAGCTGCTCTTTGAAAAAACGTCGAGGGCAGGACCCAATTCGGCCTTGGCGCGCAGTCAGAATTAACTAGCGCGCCGTTAGGCTCGGCGCGATCAGGTCCACGATCGCGTCGAAGC
>DATBKN010000089.1:0-3304 GCA_036555845.1 Gemmatimonadaceae bacterium
ACGGCGAGGTCGCGCTTGACGTTGCCACTTTCGCACAGGATGCAGCGCGGGAGTTTGCTGGTCCCGGGGTCCTCTGCAGGAGGACGTTGAGTCTCAGGGAGCGCCGTCATGTCAACAAAATAACTAAAGCCATCAGCTACCGGCCGACAGCCCTAAGCCGTCGCCAGCTGTCAGCTTTGTTAGCTGGCGGCTGACAGCTTCGGTTAGCCTAACGTGAACCAGCCGCGCGAACCCGACCGCCGAGGCTCAGCAGCATGCCCACGGCGACGACAGTGACAGCCCCGATCACATTGTGCCACAAAAACGATACGCTCGGCGCGCCGAAGTTGACGCTCGCCACGGCGGCCATCCCCGCGAGCAATCCGACGAAGGCGCCACGTGCTCGCGCGCGGGGAATCATCGCCAGGAGAAAGACGCCAAGTATGGAGCCGTAGAAGAACGACCCGAAGCGATTCACGACTTCGATGAGAGAGCCTAACGTGGCGGCGTATGTCGCGACGACGCAGGCGAAGAGTCCCCAGAAGCCGGTCGCGAGCTTGGACACTCGCAGGTAGTGCGCATCGCTCCCTTCGGGCTTGATCCAGCGCTTGTAGAAGTCGATCACGGTTGCCGTGGAGAGCGAGTTGAGCTCCGCCGCCGTTGCAGACATCGCCGCGGCCATGATCGCCGCAATGAAGATGCCGGCGAAGCCTAACGGGAGGACCGTGAGCACGAAGTGCGGGATAATGTAGTTGACGTCTCGCACATCACGCACCGAGCGGCCCGTGACGCGCGCCGTCAGCTCCTGCGCTTCGCTGCGTAAGGCGGCAACGGCGGCCTCGCTCGACCGCACAGCCTCGCGCGCCCGCGGCTCGGCGGCCGCATCGCTCACGTCGGCAAGCTGTTGCGCCGCCGCGCGCCGCGTCTCGAGGGCGCTCGCATAACGCGTTTCCAGAGCGCCGAGCGTCACGCTGTCCGCGGCCCGCACGCTGCGCTCGTGCGCGGGATTGAACAGCAGCGGCGGCTTCTGAAAGACAAAGAAGACGAAGATCAAAACGCCGATGACCAGGATCAGCGCCTGCAGCGGGATCTTCCAATAGGCGCTCATGAGCAGCGCGCTGCGCGCTTCGTCTGTAGAACGTGCGGTGAGGTAGCGCTGCGCCTGACTCTGGTCCGTTCCGAAGTACGACAGCATGAGGAACGTGCCGCCGATGACGCCGGACCAGAACGTGTAAGTCTTCGTCAGGTCGAAAGAAAAGTCGAAAACCTGCATGCGACCCGCCGCTCCCGCGATGCGCAGCGCGGCGTCCGGGCTTACTGGCAGCGTGATCAGAAGGAACGTCACCATCGCGACGAGCGCGGTCACGATGAGCACCATTTGCTTCACGTCGGCCCACGTAACCGCCTGCACCCCGCCGATCATCGTATAAATGACGGTCGGCACGCCGATCAGCGCGACGGCCCAGTACAGATCCCACCCGAAAATCGCCGAGAACACGACGCCCGGGGCCGCGATGATCGTCCCGCAGGACATGCCGCGTGACATCAGGAAGAGCAGGGCAGTGAATGAGCGGGTCTTGGCGTCGAAGCGCCGCTCGAGGTACTCGTATGCCGTGAAGACTTTGGCGCGATGCAGGAACGGCACGAGCGTCACGCCAAGGACCACCATCGCGACCGGGAGGCCGAAGTAGAACTGGATGAAACGCATCCCGTCCGTGGCCCCTTGACCTGTAGTTCCGATCATGGTGATGGCGGAGAGCTGCGTCGCCATGACAGACAGTCCAACCGCCCACCATGGCAGGTTGCGGTTGGCCAGGAAATACCCTTCGATGTGATGCGTTCCCTTGGCGCGCCTAACGCCGTCGCTTACAACGTAGATGAGATAGGCGGCGACGATGAGCCAGTCGAGAGCGCTCATTCCGTCAGCTGTGGTAACGGAGCTGGATGAGCGCGAGCAGGAGCAGCGTGAACAGCTGCATGCTCATCACCTTGACGAGCGTGCGCCTGAACTGCGATCGCGCTGGGCCGATTGACCCTGAATCAGTCATGAGCGGTACTTTGTCCGTGCAAGCGCGGATAGTGCGCTTCGGGCCGCGAAATCGGTAGACTCAGGTGACGCGGAACTGTGAGGCCCCATGCGATACGTTACGCGATCGATCACTCCAGGCGCGGCGCTGTGTACAATTGTGCTGAGCGCCTGGCCCGCGAGGTCGCAGCAAACCCGCGATAGTGCCGGCATTCGCGTCGTCAGTTACGCGCGACAAGCCAGGCCGCAAGGTCGATGGACGCTCGATCCGAAACCAGTGCTCCAGATTGGCGGCACTGACGAGGGGCCAACCGGATTCGCCAGAGTCGTGGGCGTGGTACGGTTGAGCGACGGCCGCATCGCGGTTGCGAACGCAAGGCCTAGCGAGATCCGTATCTTTGATAGTTCGGGGCGCTTTGTGCGCTCGTTAGGCCGCAATGGCACCGGTCCCGGTGAATTCAATCGCGTGCTTTTTCGCCTGCTACGATCTGGCGACACGCTGATCGGAAGCGACAACAGCATGCGCGAACAGGTGTTCGCTCCGAATGGGGAACTCGTTCGCAGCCTTGCGCGAGCCAGACCACCGTCGACGAGCGGCAACCCAGCGCGCATCGCGTTCGACGCGCAGGGTGGAGCGCTTGTCCAGGCCATTGAATTGGCGGATGCCTCGACGTCAGCTCCGGATGTCTTCCAGCGAGTCTTTCGTGAGTCCCGTGATGGCGAGCGGTACGTTTCTATACTGCGCGTTTTTCTTTACCGGCCTAACAACGGTGGCGGCGTGGCGCCGCGCCTTGTCCTCTATGCGCCCGGCCCAAGGATCTTCGCGAGCGCGACACGTCTCTGCGTCGGCAATACCGCGGATTTCGCGATCACCTGTCACGATAGCTCGGGGCGGCCGCTCGTGGTCATCCGCCGCGATGTCCCCTCGCGCGCGATCACCGAGGCGGATCGCAAGCACTTTGGGGACGCGTACCTTGCCGCGAATAAGGGCGTCAGCCCACAAGGCATCGCGAGTATCAAAGAAGCGATTCGGCTGGCACAGTTCGCGGAGCGCGCCCCCGCCTTTAGCCGCGCAATGATCTCGACATCGGGCGAACTCTGGGTGAGTGAGTTCGACCCTTCAGAGGATTCCCTCGGGCCACCTTCGTTCCAGACACCAACTGTTGAAATGTGTTACAGCGTCTTCGGTCGCGACGGCACGTGGCTCTCGGATATCGTGCTGCCACCGCGCTTCAGACCCTTCGAGGCAGGCGCTGACTACATTATCGGCGTCTCACTCGACGATGACGACGTCGAGCG
>DATBKN010000090.1:0-22866 GCA_036555845.1 Gemmatimonadaceae bacterium
GCCTCGAACCCCTCGCGCAGAATGATCAGCAGAGACTGCAGGAACGCACCCCACCATCCCGCCGCCTCGTGCAGCAGACTTGCCACGTCCGGAAGCCCGGTGTCGATCGCGTTGCGCGCACGTTCGGCCGCGCGCAGATCGTTCGCCGATATGGCCGCTCGAAACTCGCCAAACTGCCGCTCCAGCGACGCGACGAGTCCGGGGTTCTTCGCGCGCGCCGGCGTTTCGATCGGCTCGAATGCCAGGTACGCATCGAACGCGCGATCGCTCGCGTCACTCGCGCGTCCACCGCGCGCGGCCGCCAGTGCCTCGTCCAGCGTGCGGCCAACCAGCCGCAGCACCGCATCCGGATCCTGCTGCGCAGCCACTCCGCTGCGCGCTGGGACATCACGCATCGCGAGCTGACGCAGATAACCAACTGCGCCTACGACGTCGCTGTCACGCAGCATGCGCGCCGCGGGCATCGCGGTGCCGGCAATGCCGTCGCGAATGGCTGTGGCCAGCTGCGCGTCGTTGCGCTCGACTTGCCACGCAAACGCACCGATTTCCGGCGGCAGCTTCGAGAGTGCACGCGCGAGCGGTCCGTCGCCAAGTCCCGCAGCGCCATGACAACCGGAGCAGTGCATCGCGAAGATCCCTTCGCCTTCTGCCACAGCCGCGCGTGGGTGCTGCAAGCTCACGAGATATCCCAGGACATCCCAGCGCTGGTCCGGCGAGAGCACGGTGCCGAACGCCGGCATCGGCGTGCCACCTATTCCAACGGTCAGGATGCGGAACATGAGCGCGGGCGAGACCTCGCGCATCGTCTCGGCGGAGCCTAACGCGGGCGGGGCGGGAGTCAGGCCGCGCGCCGCTGGTCCGTCTCCCATGCCGCTCGCCCCGTGACAGCTGGCGCAATGCGTTTTGTACAGATTCGCGCCGGCAGTGATGTCGACGAGACGGGTCGGCATGTCCAGCGCCGCGTCGGCGCCTAACGATTGCGCGAAGCGCTCCTTGAGCCCTGCCAGCTGCTGCGGCGGCGTCTTCGCGCGCACGGCGACGAGCATTGAATCGATGATGGCGCGCGTCTCCGCCGCTCGCTCACCGGAGAGCGGCTGCGCCGCCTGCATCGCGGCGAGAAGAAAGGAGATGGTCTCGTCGTATTCCTGATCGGAAAGGAGCCGGCCATCCGCACCGATCGCCTTGCTGTACTCATCCATCGCCACGCTGACGATGGACGCGATTCGTTTGGCCGGCCGTTCCTGCGCAGCTGCCGACGAGACGAGCGCGCTCGCAGCCAACGCGAATACACCCAGCGCGCGCCCCGGCAGACCCAGCTTGCGCCGCACAATTTTACAGTTGGGATCGCTAAGATCTGTCATCCCGAGTGAATTTATCGGATAGCCTCACAACCCCACAAATGCCTATTAGTTGGCGACTTCAATTCGGATACTGCCCGACTCCAGCGACATCCGGATGGCTGCGAGGCTTCCCACTATCACGGACGCCTCGCCCAAGGCGTTGGCCGCAAAGGTCGTCTCCAGCGCAATGACGCGCGCCCCCGCTGCGCGACCCGCGGCGATGCCGGCCGGCGCATCTTCGATAACAACACATTCACCCGCATCCCAACCCAACCGATGTGCGGCTTGCAGATAACCATCGGGCGCGGGCTTGCCATTCTGCACGTCCTCGGCCGCGACGACAACCGACGGCACGGGGAGCTGTGCTGCCCGCATGCGTGTCAGCGCGAGAGCGCGGCCGCCGGATGTCACAAGGGCGCGCCTTGGATCAGGAATCGCCCGCAACGCGGTTTCGGCGCCGGGCAGTGCGATAAGATCGGCTGTGTCCTGCAATTCAGCGGATTCGAGCCACGCCTTTTCTGCCTCGGCATCGAGGTGCGGTGCCAGCGCGCGGATCGTTTCAACAGTTCGCCGGCCATGCGCTTTTTGCACGATGCCTCGAGGATCGATGCCGTGACGCGCCGCCCAGAGCGCCCAAGTGCGCTCCACCACGGCTCTCGAATCGACGAGCACGCCGTCGACATCGAAGAGAACCGCCTGGCACTCCAGCGTTAGGCGCTGCACTATGGCCGGCTCGCTCCTTCCAGTAGCACAGTCGCATGCGCCGAGCCGGCATCGTGTGTCATCGAGACCCAAAAGCGATTAGCACCCAGCTCGGCGGCGCGCATGGCCGCGCGGCCATGCAGTGTCAGCGTCGGCCGGCCGTCACTCTCGAGTGAGATCTCGATCTCGCGCCAGCCGATGGCGCGCGCTTCGTCAGTCCCGCTCAGCGCCTTGAATGCTGCCTCTTTCGCCGCGAGCCGCGCCGCGAAGTGCTGTGCCGGTCGCAACTTGCTGTCGCAATAGGCGGCTTCGCCGGGCGTAAAGAGCCGCTGCAGCGCGCGCCGTCCGTGAGCGGCGAGCAGCCGTTCCACGCGCGCGATGTCGACGATGTCGACGCCGAGTCCGAGGATCACGGCGTGTAAGGGACGTGCGTGAGTGCGGCAGCGACGTGGCTCCAGGCGCGATCGGACGCAGCGAACACACGTGCCGCCGCGACGACCCACTCGCGCCACGCCGCCAGCCGGCGCTCGTCAGGCGCTGCGAGCCACTCGCGAGCGCGCTCGCTCAACGCTTCGCACGCCGCGAACAGCCCCTCGCAGCATTCCTCCAACTCCGCGCCTAACGCGCGCTGCTCTGGAAGATCCTCCGGCCAGCGCACGCGCGCGATTTCGTTCAGAAAGTCATTCACGCGCGACGCGATCAGCCCGCCGTCGAGCGCACGCACTTTGCCTTCGGCCGTGGCCTCCAGTTCCGCCTGGCGTCTCGCATCCAGGACTGGGGCGAAAAAGCGCGCTTGCGCCGCCGGATCGCCCGTCGCACCGCGGCGCGAGCCGACGGTTCGCGCTCCGCGGGCCAGCTCCGGCAGGATGTAGGCGCGCTCCAGAATCGCCTGGGTCAGGGGCAGCAATCCGAATTCACTCGTTATGGTCACTCTGCCGTTCATGCCATGCAGCTCGAGACCGTCGCCTTGAATCTTGAGACCTGCGAGCTCCGTGAATGGCACGCGCCACTCGGCGATCCCGTCAAGCGATGCCAGCACGACGCCGCGCTGATGCAGCCGAATGCGCGCGGTCCCGTCGATGGCGACACCGCGCCATGTGCCGAGCGCGCGTGCGCGCGGAACGAGTACCTGCTCGTCAGGCATCGGCTCGGGCGTAAGAGCCCGCCGACTCGACGTCGGCCGTGGAGAGCGCGGCGCGCTGCCCGGTGCGCAGTTCGTAGCGTTGCACGAAGTCGGCGAGGCGCTGCGTTGTGAATTCGGAGCGCGGGATACCTAACGAAAGTATTGCCTGCTCGATGGCGGCTGGCGCGCCTTCCACTTCCACGAGCGTGTCCATTCGAGCGTAGCTCTCGAAGCGAACAGTGGCGCCGTGCACGTCGAAGACCTCGATGTCGCGTTCGATCTCGAACGACACGACGAAACCAAGACCCTCGAGAACCCGGCGGGCGGTCGCTGCATCGGCAACGCCTAACGTGACTTCTTCGCGCTCCTTGTAACCGGAATCGAACGTGGCCGCCCCCTTCCAGTCCAGGCTCGCTCGCTTCGTCGCGCCGGTGAATTCGCGCACGCGCAACACCACATCTCGCGTGCGCAGCGCGCGATCCTCTGTGTCGTAGCGCAGATCGCGCAGCTTCCCCGACTCACGCAAAACGCCGCCGCGCTGCATCAAGCGCGCGCGGCACGAGTTCAAGTCAGAGACAACCGCCTTGAGCTCGAGCTCACGCATCGTCAATCGCCTGAATTACAGCGGCAGTGTCACTCAGATCGCTGAATGCGGCGTGCGGCTCGTGCGAGGTGAGATCCGACACGGAGTAATGACCGGTTGCAACCGCAATCGCGCGCGCGCCGACTCCGCGCCCACACGCGATGTCTGCCGGCGTATCGCCGATTATGACGAGCGCGTCGCCGGCCAGCTCGCGCGCGAGCGCCGAGCGCGCGCGAGAGAGCGCGATCGCTGGAAGCGCGCCGCGTTCCTCGTGATCGGAGCCGAAAGCATTTACACGAAACTTCGCGCCATCGAGTCGCGCGGCCGCGAGTTTCGCGAACGCACCAGGTTCCACGTTCCCTGTGAGCAGACCGATCACGCGATCCTCGCGAGTCTCGAGCGCGGCGATCAACTCAACGACGCCGGAATAGCAGCGCACACGATCGGCGCCCGCGCGCAGCTCGTGCCCCAGTTCTTCCACGTATGTGGTGACCACGTCTGGCATGCGACGATCGATCGTCGCGTCGTCGAATCCGGCGCCGCGCATGAGCTCACGCACGATCTGCATGTCGGTCTTGCCGTCGTAACGGTAGCGCGGCTCTCCCGACGTGCCAAAGATGCGCTGCAACGCGCGCTCCATAGCGCGGCGGCCGGCACCATCGGTGCGAAGGATGGTCCCGTCGATGTCGAAGAGGATGACTTTCACGCCCGCGCGAGCAGAAGTCCGCTCATGATCAGGAGCGCGCCGATCGCCTGCCACTGCGTGGGGGCCTCGCCTAACGCGAGCCACGCGATGGCCATGGCGAAGAGCGGCTGCAAGTTCGAATACATGGACGTGCGCGTTGGTCCCAGCCGTCTGAGGCCGACGTACCAGAATGCCGTGGCCACCAGCAACGCACCGATACCGCTATAGGCGATGGCCGGCCAGATCGCGAGCGGCGCCGCGGCCCATGGCGAACGCAGGATCGCGGCAGCGCCTAGCGCGAGGGAGACGATGGCACCGCCGGCGAGCGTGTACGCCGTGACTTCGAGCCAGGACACGTCGGCCGAAATCGGTTTGAGCATGACCGCGAAGAGCGCCCAGCTGCAGACGGCGGCCAGGATCGTCAGAGCACCCAACGTCGAATCCGCCCCGGCGCCCGCGCCGGTGCCGATCAACAGGATCCCGACGCCGCTCAATTGCAGGCCGATGCCTAACCAGCCACGCGACGCGAAATGCTCCACGCCGCGCGCTCGGCCGATGAGCGCGATGACGGCCGGCGTACTCGCCATGAGCAGCACCGTCGTCGCCACGCGCGTGCGCGCGAGTCCCTGAATGAAGAAAAACTGATACAGTCCATTGCCGAGCATGCCTAACAAGAACAGCCGCGTGCGATGCCGCGTGACAGGCTCGCCGCGGCGGCGCCAGATCACCAGCGCACAGACCGCGGCGACGGCTCCGAGCGCAATGCGCGCGGCGTTGTACGCCAGCGGCTCGACGAAGCGCGTGCCGTACTTGATGACGCTGTAGTTGATGCTCCAGATGAGCGCCATGCTGACCAGCAGCAGATCGGTGCTGCCGAGGCCAGGCCCTTCGCGCGCGACGAGCGCGCCGTCATCCGGCGCGACGGTCGAGCGTGGGGCGGAAGCCTCATCGTGCACGCTGACGGACATGACACCAAAAGTAGCCTGCGCTCGACTTCGCCTGCAGTCGCGTTGGTTACTTACAGCCTTCTCGCGAGCTACTTTGACCCCTATGAACGTGACGTTTGCGATGTTCGCCGACGCTGCTAACCTGTCCCAGGAAGGCAAGCTCAATATCCTTGGCGTGTTCGACGCGCTGCAGGTCGCCACGCTGCCGACCGTGCACCCGCGCGCGAACCTCGTCGTGCGTCTCAAGGGCGCGCGCGTCGACACCGGCACGCATACGGTGTCGTTGCAGTGGCTCAATCCGTCCGGCGTGGAGTTGTGGTCGTCCGTTGGCGAGCTGGAAGTCGCTTCGCCGCCGCCTAACGTGAACGAGATGGACATGCCGCTCATCGCGTCAATCGACCTGCCGCTCGATCTGCCGGGCGCGTACACAATGCGCATCACGCTGGACAGTCAGCCCAAGGCAGACCTGCGTTTGCAGGTCCGCGCGCCGAATCCGATGACGCCGCCGACCGGCATGGTCAGCTAGTTCACCACGCAACTCGCGTTCTAGCTCATCCTCTTCCACTGCGGTGGGCCTAACGGGCTGGCGTCGGCCACCCTCTTCGGCGGCGAGGCGCTTAGACGCTTCGAGCCGGCTCGTGACTCTTTACTATTGGCGATCGCGTCGTGGGTGCCGTCTCTCGCTGCCAACGCCGCCTACGGAGTGGCCGCGCCTCCCGTTAGGCGTAGGTGCATTTGATGGCGCACGCCGAAAGTGAGGTGGGGCGTCCTCGAAGGCGGCGTCATGAGCAAGAGCCGGCGCGCGCACGCGTCGGCGTCGCCCTGCCACAACGCGCGACCGCGCGCAGCCGAGCTCGAAGCGAGTGCTAGCCGCCGTAGCGGGATGCCCCGCCGAACAATAGGCGTCGCCGCCAGAGCAGGCTGCCGCCGCGAAGGCCGTTAGGCTACGCGTCGGCGAGGCCGGGGATCCCGTCGCGGCCCTTGGCGAATCTCACCGCGCGTTCGATCGCCGACTCCAGCGCGCGCACCGCCAAGATTTCAACTGACGGCAGCGGCGCCGACGCGCCGGCACCCTGCGGCCCCATCGCGAACACGATGTCGCCATCGAACGCCGTGCCCGCCGGCGTGATCCGCTTGTACAACGCCGCCGAGCTCGCGCGCGCGAGCTGCTGCAGATCATGCCCGCTGAAATGCACGTTGGTCGCGATCGCGCACAGCGTAGTCTGAGGTGCGCCGGCCGTCGCAGGAGCTGGGGCGCCGCCTAACGAAGCCTGCTCGATCACCGCCGCTGAATCGAGCCACGTCCCACTCGCGTCGCGCGCACCGGCGATGATGCGGCCATTGCCGTCGCGCACGTCGCCAAACGCGTTCACAACCGCGACCGCCGCAACGATGACATCACCTTGCCTCTCGAGCGCGCACCCCACGCCGCCCTTCATCGCGTGCCCTCGGCCGGCCGCCTTGCCAACCGTGCAACCGGTTCCTGCGCCCACGCTCCCTTCCGCGATCTCGTGCGTCGTCGCTCGCTCGCACGCGTCATACGCCATCTGCGCCGTCGGCCGAACGTCAAAGCGGCCGAGCGGAGCCAGGTCGAAGACTGCTGCGGCCGGAACGATCGGCACGACGCCGCCCGCGATTGGGAAGCCGCGCCCGCGCTCCTCCATCCAGCGCATGACGCCCGCCGCCGCGTCCAATCCATACGCCGAGCCACCCGTCAGCAGAATCGCGTCGACACGTTTCGCGACGTGGTCAGCGGTTACGGTCGGAACTTCGCGCGTCGCTGTCGCGCGGCCCACGATGGCCGCCGCGCCACGCATTGCCGGTTCTGCTTCGAGCATCCGGATGACAGTGAGGCCTGTGGCTCCTGCCACATCCGTGGCATGACCAACCGCCAGACCTAACGAGGAGAAGTCGCTGCTGCCGCTCACGTCGCCGGAGGGGGCGCTGGCGGAGGTGCCGGCTCGCCTTTGAGCGCTGCGCAGTTCTTGCAACGCGTCACGCCGCGCATAGAGCAGATCTGGCAAATAAACGTGCCGCAGGCGTCGCAGGGATACCCTTCGGAGGCGCGCTCCTCGCGCCCGCAGGCGCGGCACACCATGAGATCGTGCTCGTGCAAGTCGCTCATCGACGCCTCCCCTGCGAAGTACACTGCCTAACGGTATGTGCCCGCAGCGGCTGGCGGTAGTGCCGCTACAGCATCGCCAGGGCCAGCGCGCGGCGCAAATCGTCGAGACTGAACGGCTTGCCGATCACCGGTCGCCCGGACGCCTGCAGGAAGGACTGGGTGGCAGGGCTCGACGCGTCTTCACCCGTGATGAAAACGATGCGTCCAGCGTGGGCCGCGTCTCGCGCGATGAGCTCGCGATACAGTGCGTCGCCGGCCATGTCCGGCATGCGTAGATCCAGCAGGATGAGGTCGAACGAGCGGCTGGACAGGCGGTCCAGCGCTTCGCGCCCCGACGCCGCAACATCGACATGATGGCCTAACGAGTTGAGATAGCGCGCCACGGCGGTGCGGATGGCCGGCTCGTCGTCCACCACGAGAACCGCGAGCGACGTGGGTGTTCCAGCTTCGGGCTCCTCGATCTGCGGCACAGCGACAGGAGAAGGCGCAGCGCCACGATCGCGTTCGAGCAGCTTGAGGCGCTCGCGCAGCTGACGCTCCTCGGTCACATCGCGCACGACCGCAAGCGCGCCCGCCACTCGCCCCTGAATGAAAACAGGCGCCGCTATCACGTGACCCCAGCGTGCCTCGCCGTTCGCCGCGAGGTAGCGGATGTCGCCGCGCTGACGCACGCCGTGCAGCGCACCGACGAAGATCCCCCACACCTGGTCGCGATCGCGTGGATCGATGAAGACCGTGAAGTGATCGCCGATCAGCGAGTCGCGCGCGCGCCCTGTCGCTCTCTCGAACGCGGCGTTGACGCTCGTGAAGTTCCCTTCCTCATCGACAGTGCAAATTCCGTCCGACGTGATCTCGACGAGCTGCTCGAGCCGCGCCTCGACTTCCGCCACTGCGTTGGCTCTGCTGCGCTCGTCCGTGACATCGCGTGCCACGCACAGCGCGCCGATGACGGCGCGCCCTTGTCGCAGCGGCGTCATCGTCACGGAAAGCACACGCCGGAGGCCACTGCGGCGCGCGGCGCGGCACTCGAAGCGCCTAACGACGCCGGCCAGCGCGTCGCGCGCATACGCTGTCACGCGGTCGACGTCGTCGCTGTCGAGGAACGGGATGATGCTGCGTCCGAGGAGCTCCTCGCGCGAAGCGTCCAGTATCTGACAGGCACCCTGATTCGCCGACGTCACCGCGCCGCGCGCATCCAGCGTGAAGAGCGCGTCGTTCACGGTGTCGAAGAGATTCCGGTAGCGTGCTTCAGTCTGCGAGACGGCATCGCGCGCGCGGCGTTCTTCCGTCACGTCACGCATCGCGACAACAACGCCTGTCGTGCGATCACCTTCACGCAGAGGCGCGAGGCTCACTGCGGCAACGCGCCGTTCACCGTCGCCACGCACCACGAGGTATTCGCGTCGCTGCGAAGCGGCGGCACCCCCCGCCGAACTTGTAGCGATCTGGATGTGCGCCTTTACTTCGTCGCTCGTTTCCGGGATCATGAGGTCGGGAATCAGCATCCCGACCAACTCTTCGCGTGCGAGCAGCTCGGCAGCAGCGGCGTTGGCGAAGGTGATGACGCCATCAGGATCAGCGATCAACAGTGCGTCCACAGCGGACTCGACGACCAACCGATTGCGCTCGCTGAGCGAACGGGTCGCCGTGATGTCGTCGAATGTGACGATTGCGCCCCCATTCGGATGCGGCGCCGCTGTGATATCGAAGACACGACCTCGTGTGCTGGACGAGAGCGTGACACGAACCAAGCGCCCCTCGCGCGCGACGCGCTGCAGCGGCGCTTTTTCGTCGCCTTCGCGTCGCTCGTGCAGGATTGCTTCATAGAACGACTGCCCGACGAGCTCGCGCGGCACGTCGAGTCCGGCGAGCTGCACGGCGCGCGAGTTGTAGCGCATGATGCAGCCAGCATCGTCGACGACGACCATGCCGCAGCCGATCGCGTCGAACGTGGCGGTCCATTCACGCGACGCCTCCGTGACTTCCTCGAAAAGGCGCGCGTTCACGATGGCAACGGCTACTTGATCGGCTAAGCGACGCAAAACGCGCGCGTCGTCGTCAGTGAACTCCTCGTCGCGATTGAATACGGTGAGCACGCCGATCGTGCCGCGCCCGGTAACGAGGGGCACGACGAGCAGCTTCTCGATCGTCGTGACCTCATAGGCGGGACGATACGCCCCTGGATGTGCCCGGGCTTCGTTGGCGATGATGGCCGTCCCTTCGCGCACGGCTTTGCCATCGAGCGTCGTCCGCACCGGCAGGTGTAGACCGTTGAGCAGCTCGCCTGCACCTAACGAGGACACGATGTGCAGGTATTCGTCGCGCGCCAGCGCAACGTACGCTCCTTCGACGCCCAGCAGTGACATGCTGTGGCGCAGAATGAGGCGCAACACCTCGCCCATGCGCAGCGATTCACCGACCGCGCGCGCGATCTCGGCGAGCGCGTCGCTCTGGCGCCGCTCGCGTTCGCTCTCCGTGTACAGGCGCGTGTTGCTCAAGAGGGTGGCCGCGAGCGCGCCGAACGTGCGCAGCACGTCGAGGTCGCGTTCGTCGAAGGCGTACGGCCGCGCCGCGTACACCGCCACGACGCCGTACAGACGCCGGCCGTGCGTGAGCGGCGCGCACGCGAGGGAGCGCACCACACCGCCGCGCGCCGGATCGACAACAGGATGCAGCAGCTCGCTCCGTTCGTCGGCATCGACGATCAGCACGTGCTCGCCGCTGCGCCCAACCTGCATCAGGATGTTGTCGCCCGCGGGCACGGTAATCTCTTCGGCGTCTACTCCGCGCGCGTGATGCACGAGCACGCGCAGAGTTCCGCGATCCAGCTGCGGATCGCCCACGATTACGCCGTCAGCGTCCAGCAGTCCGAGCGCGCCACGGCCAAGCGAATCGACGATCTCGCGCTCGCCATCCGCCCGCGCCAGAGACAGCGACGCGACTTGCAGTCGCGACAGGAGAATGTCAGCATCGCGCGCGACTGTATTGGACGGCGCGGAGGCGACGGATTCGACCGGAGACAGGCGTTCGCTCACTGTACCCACGTAGCGTTAGGCAGGCTCGAGGATGGCATCGTCACGGCACGAGCAGCGTCGCGGCGCCCGCGTCGACGGTAATTCGCACCGGGGACATCCCGATGATCTCGCCGTCCGCTTGAAAAATACGCGGCGGGTCACATTCGATGACGACTTCACGTGCCCTGGTGAAATACATTCGGCCGTCGCTGCGATAGTCGCGTCGAAGAATGCGCCAAACCATGTGCACCGCGTCCCACCGGCTCCGCGGTGCATACATGCATACATCGAGCTCGCCATCGTCGGGTGTGATCTTGGGCCCCAATGCAATGCCACCTCGCAGCACAGAACCGAAATTCGCAATGAGCGTCAGCGATGTGTCGCGCTCGATCGCGCCATGTTCTGTGACGACGCGCACATGAAATCGATCGTGTCGGAACGCCGCAGCGCTCGCCGCGATGACGTACGCGAGGACGCCGAGCCGTTTTTTTGCCGCGGAAGTCGTCCGTTCGATCATCGTCACGTCGATCCCGAAACCCGCGGCGAAGGCGAAGACGCGCGGCGGATCGGTGTGGATGCGACCCAGATCGATTCGCCGGGTCTTGCCGTTCAGTAGTGCCCGCACCGCGCGTTCTACGTTGAGCGGCAGCCCAAGCGCGTGCGCGACGAGATTTCCGGTTCCCGCCGGAATGATGCCGACGGGGACTCCAGTCCCCTTGAGGGCATCGAGCACTCCCATCACCGTGCCGTCACCACCGAGCGTGAAGACCGCGTCTACGTTCGCGGCACGCTCGGCGGCAAAGCGCGCCGTGTCACCGCTCGCGCTGACCTGACGCAGATCGACCTTGCATCCGGCGCGCGCCAGAGCGTGCTCGGCAGCATAGATGCGGCGCGCACCGGTTCGCGCCGCGGGATTCGCGATGAGAAGTACGCGCTTGCCGTTCAGTACCGCCACGCGCGGAACAGATCCAAACCGTACTGCGGAGGAGTCGCGGTGAACGTGCGAGCACCAGTCACGCCGCACATCGCAGTCTGTGAAGCCGGCTCGCGACTGAGCGAGAAGCCAAAGCCGGCCTCCAAGCGATGTTCGAAGCGTAGCCCTAACGTCTCAGCGAGGTTGACGCTGCTCGTTCGCTGCGCGAGCGGGCAGAAACCGTAGGACAATGAAAGGAAGGAGCGCTCGCCGACCTGCTTGCCGATGCCTAACGTGAACAACAGATCATTGACGCCGCGCCCCTGCGTCCCACCGCCTGTCACCCCGCTGCGAATCTGGAAGAGGTCGAGCGACAACGCTTCGCGCAGTCTGTTGGTCGAGCTGCTGGCGAGGAATCCAAGCACTGTCGAGAGATACGCGTTATAGGCCGTCGCGCCCTGCTCCAGACTGGGCGCGCCTGTGACGAGGAGACTCAGCAAGTCCGATTCGGAGTAGCGCAGACCGTCGGCGCTCTCCAGCCTGATCGAGGGACGCGCGAGCGTTCCCTCGAGGATCACGCGAATGCGCGCCTCGTTCCTGAGATCAGCGGCGCTTACCACGGCCACCGTGTGAATGGCGCGAATGTTGAGCGTCGGATTGAAGTCCGGATCGCCGAAGAATCTGAGCGTTCCACTTTCCACCTCGAACAATCGCCGGACCACACCTGCCAACTCGAGGACGTACGTCCCGCGCGTGGTTTCAAGCGCACCTTCGAGCGCGAGCTGCGGCGCCGCGGTGCCTAACAGCGTTCCCTTTGTGACCTCGAGCGACCCTTCCAGCTTGATATTCGCTTCCTGCGATCTCAGCCAGATGTCGTCACCGAGGACGATGCGCACTTGCTGGATCGTTAGGTTCCGTACCAGCGTCGGCGGAGCACTCGGCAGCAGCGACCGATTGGTGAAGAGCGTCGTATCGATGAGTTGTGAGATGCTCGGATCGTCCAGGCTGACGACGTCCTTGCGCACGAGCTCCGGGATGTAGACGACGCCTTCGTTTACGATAACGCTTCCTGACAGCGACGAGCCCCGGAGCGCGCCGGCCAATCGGACGTCGCCTGTTAGCGTCAGCTCAGCTGTGCGCCTGTTGGCGATCGCGTCAAAATTATTGGCGAAAAAATCGACGTCGAAGCGCGGATTCTCGAGATCGCTGAACGCCACCCAGCCTTTTACCCAGGCGGAATCGGCTTGGCTCTTTCCGCTCACGACGACGAGTCGATTGATGTGCACCGAATCGCCGAGGAACTGGATGTCCGCGTTGGCATCGCGAATGCGCACGGAGCCCAGCCGCGTCCACGAAAACGCCCCATTAGATACTCGGACAGCGCCAGAGAAGCGCGGCTCGCGCCACGTGCCTCCCAAGTCGAGATTTGCGTTGAAGCGACCGGTCGCGCGTTGCAGCAGCGGCGTGAAGGACTCGAGCAGCGCGAGATCGACGTCGCTCGAGCGGATCGTTCCTTTGAGCGGGGCATCCAGCGTTCTGTCCGCGCGTCGCTCGAAGGCCAGGTCTATCGGCAGCGTGGCGTCGCCTGAAAGCACGAGCACGCTGTCACGATACAGAGCAAGCTTTGCCGTTAGGCTGCGATCGGCATACGATCCCGTGAGATCGCCGCGCGCGATGCGGAATTCGCCGATGGCAGCGCCGGTCACAGTGCCCTTGATCTCCATGAGCGGAGCCGGTCGCGTTCCCTTGATGTCCGCCGTGAGCGACAGCCGGCCGCCTAACGATATCCGCGACTGCGATAGTTTCCCCAGGTCCGCGAGAGCGACGCTGTCGATAGTGAGCCGCGCATTCATGTCACCGGCCTTGGGAACGCTTCCCTGCACCGAGATCCGGCCGCGGGACCCACCACCACCGACGAGCGCGAGCGGAGCAATGTCAATTGCTCCATTTTGAAGAAGCACGGACGACGCACGCTCGAGATTCCAGCTGTTATCATCGATGCGCAGCGACAACGAGTCGACGGCGACCGACACACTGTCCCCATGTTTACTGCGTCGCAGCACGGCGCGCGCGGTAGGACCTGTCATGCTTTGCAGGCCAACCGTCAAGTCCATCGCTCCGCCAGGCTGAACGCCGACATGCAGGTCGGCATCGAATAGTGAAACTCCGGCCACCGTAATCGTGTCCATCGCGACGTCGGCGGTTCCGTGCGGATCCTTCGGAAGCCCGCTGAACGCGACGGTTCCGCGTAGGACGCGCGCACGCTGCCCCAGCGCGCGCAGGTTGCGACCGTCGACTCTGGCGGCGACAGTAAACGAGTCCACGGCCCCGCTGACCACTCCGCGCGCATCGAACGTTCCCGTGAGCGAGTCGCCGGCGGCCGAGGTGTCGCCTGCTGTCGTTAGGTACCGCCGCAGGGCGCCCAATGAGTCGGCGTTCAGCACGAAGCGAATGGAGTCGTGCACGGCATTCGTCAGGCCGAGTCCCCCTGCTGCGTCCAGCCGTCCCGCCGCGCTCTCCACGATCAGCGTGTCGATGCGCCCGCGGCCGTCGGCGAACCGGAATTGACCACGCGACGGGAACAGGCGCACGCTGTCGACGAGACTGCGCTCGAGCTCGAGCTCGGCCCGTCCCGTGAGCGACGCCAACGACGTGTCTCCTCGGAGCTCCGCCGTTAGGCGTCCGTTCAGCAATGTGCGCGGCACCGCCGTCGTGTCCAGCAGCGTCCGGAGATCCAGATTGGCCACATCCAGCGTTCCCGTGAAGCCATATCCGGGCGGCGTGCCGTCGAGCGTTCCATCGATCCCGAGCGTTCCCGCTGCTCCACGCAGCGTGGCATTGACGCTGAGGTCAGCCAGCGTGCCGTTGATGCGCATCGGCCCCGCGTATTGGCCGCGCAAGCGAATCGACGGATACGACTTGGCGAGCGTCGTGAACGAAAGCGAGTCCGTCGTGAGCGCAAGATCGTAGCTGAGCAGCGAATCGCCGATCGTTACGCGCCCATTCCCTCTAAAATGCGATGCCGGCGAATCACCATCGTGATGCGTGATGTCCGCGTTCGAGAAACGGACGTCCAGCCATAACGAGTCGAGACGAGCGCTCCCCGAGATAATGCCGTTGAGTTTCGGGAACTCCGGGTCGAGATACTGCAGCGTTCTGAGATCGAGCTGAGACAGCTGGACGTCGAATCCGCGGAATACAGTGAACGCCGGCTCCAGGATATTGAGAGCGCCCTTCGCGCTGCCTCGCGTGATCGCGCCGGGAACGTTGGCGTCACGGAACTCGATCTGCGCGGCCTCGACCTGGAAGTTGTTGAGCGGGCCACCGCGCCCACTGACCGTTCCGAAGAGCGAGCCGCGCCAAGGATACGGGAACGGCTCGCCGGCGATTTGCTCGAGCAATTTGAAGTCAACCGGATCTGCCGTCAGTGCGACGTTGCGTACGTCGAGAACAGGCCCGCCGACGGCAAACGTCATGTTGCCACGCAGGCGCGAGGGGCCCGTGCGCAAATCCATTTCCGTGAGCGCGTACTCGATGACGTGCGGGTCGCGCGCGTTGATGATGTGCAGCCTAACGGGCCCCCCGCCCGTCGTCGGCAGCGTCGGATACACCCAGTTGACGTCTGCCAGCGCCACATGCTCGCCGACAATCCTGAGGTCGTAGCGCGGCGGCCCTTTCTCTTTCCACGTCACGTTGCCCGTCGCGCGGCCGCGCGATTCCGGCAGCTCGAAGTGCGCGATGTCCGGGAACACGCTGTCGCCGCGCACGGTCACGACACCACGGATCTTCGAGAACTTGAACGGCGGAACCTGCTCATCCACGTCCAACCGGTGCACGGTGAAGAACTGTCCTGCCGAATCTGGGTGCGCGACGCGGATATAGCCGGCGTCCATCGCCGCATTTGTCCAGCGGAACGTGCGCGTGAATCCCCAACTGACGCGTCGAACCTCGCGATCCTTTCTCGTTAGGTTGAACGTGATCGCCGAATCGCGCTTCGATCGTCGCAGCGTGTCGTCGGGCTGCCATGGCATCGTCACGGCGAAACTCGCGTTCCGCATGCGCAGCGAATCCAATACGATATAGTCACCGAAGCCGCGCGTCGTACGCGGCGCGCGCGGCGGTCCGGATGGAAAAATGCGGCGAAAATTCCAGGTGTCGCTGCTGTCCTTGCGCAGGTGCATGTGCAGGTTCTTGATCGACGCGAAGGCGAGCCGCACCCGCCTGTCGACCAGGTCGCCAGGGCGGAAGCGCGCCGAAATTGGCCCCGATGCGAAGAACAGGGAGTCGTTCGACTCGCGGATCTCGACACTATCGACGGTGATGTCGCCAAACAGCGATCCGTGGAATCGACCCAGGTACACCTTTCCCCGTACTCGCCGGCTCAACTCGGAGAGCACATAGCGCCGCACGACGTCCCGCCCGAATTGGGTCCGCGTGCCCAGAATGATCACGCCGAAAATGACGAGGCCGATAGCCAGCACGATCGCGGCACTCACCAAAACGACGGTCCGACGGCGGGGCATGAGGAGAGGGAGACTCGAAGCTAAAGAATTAGAATGCTTGGCCGATTGCGAGTTGAAACGTTAGGCGACGAATGAATGAGCGACCGCGCGGCGGAGCGAACGAAGCGGGACAAGACCCCTCGGCTTGCGACGCTGGGAGACCTTCGCGCTGGGTCACCGGCAAGTCGTTACCCGGACTGACGCAGTATAGCGGCTGCTCACCTCCGGCCCTTCCACCCAACACGAATGCCGCACCGGCCGGACGGTCGTACGGGTTGTACCCAATATCGAGTCGAACGGGCCCAACCGGCGTATAAACGCGGACACCCGCTCCAGGCGTCACCCTGAGTGGCGGGAATTTCTCCCGCAGTCCCGCGCGACGCTCGTTCCACACGGCCCCTGCGTCCACGAAAAGAGCGTACTGTAAGAAGTCTTTGAGGATAGGGGAGGCGAGCCGGAACTCGAGCGATCCCATGACCACGTTGTCTCCGCCTAACGGCTCCACGCGCTCCACTCCGGCCGCGCTCGTGACTTCGTAGAACAGCGTGTCGCCGCGGAGAATGGTATCAATGCTCTCCGGTGCGATACGATAGACGACCGGCCCCAGCTCGTTCTGCGCGAAGCCGCGAACCGTGTTGGCGCCACCGGCGTATAGCCGCTCCTGTGGCGGAATGAAGGCGCGGCGCGTCTCCCCGTCCACTTTGATGTTCGCGCCGATCACGCTTCCGAGCCTAACGCGAGCGGCCGCGATGACTCCGGAGCTCACTCGTCTATAGATCGCGGCGTCGAGCACACCACGATTGAACTGGATCCGTGGATCCGATCCGATCGTCGTCGAAGCGTGACGCAGCTCCAAACGCGACAGGGAGCCTCGCGCGGGATTCGCCAGGTTGTCTACGTCACTGCGCGTGAACACCGCGCTGGCGACAGCCTGCCAGCGTAGCTCGAGCAGCGTGCGACGTGATTCGTCCTCGCAGATGCTGAACAGCGCGCAAAACAGCGCCGGCTGCGCCTCCGTGCGTCCCCGCTCAACCTGATAGCCGAGTGCCAGCGGATAACCGAAGCGCGGCACCACCTGCATCGTCGCCGCGATACCGATCGGCACCGTACGCAGAAACGTCTGGTATTCGGACCTTCGCTCGCTGAATAGCGTCAGCGCCGGAATTGTGCGCAGGCCGAATAGCGTTCCCGGCGAGATTGTGGCGGAGACGTAGTAATTCAGCGTGTCGCTGAACTCGTCATTGGCAAGTTGCGGGCATAACGAGCGAGCGAAGGACAACGGCACCCCGTTGCCGATCTTGGACGTGCGGGCATTGAGCTCGAGGCGCTGCAACCGGCCGAGAAAATTGAGGTTCGTGTACGACGCTTGTGCCCGGAAGCAATCAAGCGTTGCCCAGCCCCCCGACACACGCGACAACGCCATCGGATTCTCGACAAGACTCACCTGCAAGCGAACCGCTGTGTCGCCGAGTTGTGGGATCGAGCTCGTGTCGATCGTGATGCCGACGTGGCGGAACGCGTCGGTCAGATAAAGGCTGCGCGTCGCGGCGTCGAGGTCGCGCTGGCGATACAGATCGCCGCGACTGATTCCGATCAGCCTCCCGACCTTGTTTGGATTGACGTGTTGCTTGGCGCCTTCTGCTTGGGCTTCGACGTTGACCTGCACCTCGCCGATGCGCACGCGCGGTCCGGAGATGACGCTGTAGGTGACCTCGCTGCGTTTAGCCACCGTGTCGGACTCGAAGCTGCGGAGGACTTCGGCGAGCGCGTAGCCATCGTTCCGCAGTCGTTGTTCGAGCGTGTCGCGGGTCGCTTCAATGATTGGAATGTCGAACCGCCCGCCGCGTCGCAGTGGGAGATTGCGGACGAGCCGCACCGGGAGCGGTGGCGGGAGCGAGTCGATACCGACCACCGCCAGCGAGTCCACGCGCAAGGGCTCGCCTTCGGTAACTGTGAAAGTGATGTCGACGCGAGACTCGGTCTCCGCGACTCGCGTTCCGACCGCTACGCGCGGGAAGCCGTGTCGGTGGTAGAAGACGATCAGGCGGAGCGAGTCTTTCCTCAGTTCGAGCCTGTCGAGGCAGCGCCTGTCACCCATCACGCGAAACCAGCGGCGAATCACACCGCTCGGTTCCGTGTTGATGCTCGCCGCAAGCGTGGCGTCGTCAAACGTGCGGTTTCCCGCAAAGTGCAGACCCCAGATTTCCTTGTCGCCGGGATCGCAGAATAGCTCGAACTGCTGGGCACCTAACGAAGTCGCGCAAGCAGCCGCCAGAAGGCAGCAAGTGGCGGCGCGGCGCGCGTGACGCGCGCTACGCGTTATCCACGTAGGTGCTACCGGGCCCACGCTGTTTTGCTCGCCGCTTCGCGTCCGCGGCGCGCATACCGAGGTGGGCAAGGTTCACCCAGGCGTCGGGCCGCACCATCACGATCGCCGCCGAGATGGAGGCGAGCGGAAATTCACGCACCTGCCCCTCGCGATCGACGCCACGGAACGAGCCGCGCTGCATTGCCTCCGGACCGACGACGGCAGAGAACGCGTCGCGACAGCGTTCCGCGCTCATGGCGGCGATCGCTTCGGCGCGTTCCGGCGGGCAGATTACGATGAAGTCGTCGCCGCCGATGTGTCCAACGAATTCCAGACTGGGTCCGTTTGCGCCCGCGGTGTCCGCGCTGCCACCGTTGCCTAACGCCAGTGCGTTGCGCAACGCCGCCCCCACGCCACGAATGATCTCGTCGGCGATCGCGAAGCCATAGGTGTCGGCGAACGGTTTGAAGTTGTCGAGATCGAAATAGCAGACAGCGAAGGACTCGTGCCGCTCGATCCGCCGCGCGATTTCGCGGTCGATGCCGCGCCCGCCGGGAAGCCCGCTCGTCGGATTTCGATCCCCCTCGCGCTGAACCAGTCGCAGCAAGGCGCTCACGCGCGCGCGCAATTCGCGCGGGTCGAACGGCTTTGCCAGGTAGTCGTCGGCTCCGGCCGCGAAGCCCTCGATCTTGCTCTCCATTCCGCCTTGCGCCGTGAGCATCAGAACAGGAATGCGCGCGGTGAACGGATTGGCCTTCATGCGCTTGCAGACATCGATGCCGGTGAGTGCCGGCATCGAATGATCGAGAATCACGAGATCGGGCTCGCGCTGTTCGATCGCTTCCAGCGCCGCGGCACCGTCAGCCGCTAGCGCCACCTCATGGCCGACCGACCGAAACAGGTCGCGCAGCATGAGGCGCATGTCTTCATTGTCGTCGGCGAAGAGCAGGAAACTCACGAAAAGATCACAACTTAGCGCGACTTTGGCGGGGTGGGAGAAGCGCCGTAAGTTCTCGCGTTGCCTGGCGCACTGTCAACGGACTTTATACCCAAATCCTGACGATTGAATCGAATGCAGCTCGACGATTATCAACTTCAGGCGCGGCGCAGCATGCATCCCGGCCTATCCCCTCGCGACGCGCTTCTCGACGCCGTCGCAAGGCTGGCAGAAGAGTCCGGCGAGGTGCCCAGTCACGTTCGCAAGCATCTGTTCTTCGAAAAGCCGCTCGACACCGACGCCGCGCGCGAAGAACCGGGCGATGCCCTCTGGTGTCTCGCCGCCGTCGCGACGAGGTTGAATATCTCGTTAGGCGAAGTTGCGGCACGAAGTCTCGAGAAGATCGACCATCGGGTCCAGAAGGACCAGACTGCTGCCACCGCGGACTAACGCGAACACTGCGTAAAGGACTTTGAAGACGATCTTAGCACAGCAAGCGTCCCGGCCTTGTCCGTGTTCGTCCGGGTCTGTGCGCGGTGAAGCTTTTCATCTTTTCTACTCCGGCTCTTGACCAAAGATGGCCATGTGCGACGAGTGGCCCGGATTCACCTTCTTCTCCGGGTAAATCCAGTGCACGGCCTCGTTGACCGCCGTCGCCACTTCGCCAAACCCGGTCGCTATCAGCTTGAGCTTCCCCGGATAGGTCGTGACGTCGCCGGCGGCATAGATCCCCGGCAACCCCGTCTCCATCCGGCTGTTCACGACGATCTCTTCCTTCTCCAGCGTTAGGCCCCACTGCGCCATCGGGCCCAGATCGCTGACGAAGCCGAGCATCGGAAGCACGACGTCGCATTCCAACTCACGCACGGCTTTGGTCTTCGTGTCCCGGATCGAGATCCCCGTTAGGCGCTCGCCATCTCCTTTGACCTCATGCAGCTCGTGGAACGTCAACACTGTGGCGCGTCCGGTTGCCGTTGCGCGCTGCACGTCCGCCACGGTCGCGGCGTGTGCGCGGAATCGATCGCTGCGATGCATGAGCGTCACCGCTTTCGCGCGGTCCAGCAGCTGCTGCGCCCAGTCGAACGCCGAGTCGCCGCCCCCGATGATCACCACCCGCTCCCCGCGAAAACGCTCCGGATCCGTCACCACATCGAAAATCCCGCGGCCATACCACGCCTGCGCCGTCGGCTGATGTAAGCGGCGCGGCGAGAACGCGCCGATCCCGGCCGCGATCACGATCGCCTTCGTCGGAAACCGATCCGTCTCTGTCGTTAGGACGAATGCACCGCTATCCGATTCGAGGCCCGTGATGTTCTGCAGCAGATGCGCCGCGGCGTGGAATTGCAGCGCCTGATCGACGAGCGCCTTCACCAGGTCCTTGGCGAGAACCTTATGAAAGCCGGCAACATCGAAGATGTACTTCTCCGGGTACAGCGCGGTGAGCTGCCCGCCAAGCTGCGGCAACGCATCGATGATCTGCGCGCGCACCCCTCGCATCCCGGCGTAGAACAAACCAAAGAGCCCGGTGGGCCCGCCGCCGATAATCGTGATGTCAGCAATCTCATGCTCACGCATGGCGTAAAGTAATCTGCCTTCTAAGGAATAGGGTTAGGGGTAGGAGTAGGCGAGGTAGCCTAACGCGGACACGGTGGCTGCCTACCCCTACCCCTATCCCTATCCCTCCTTAGGTTCTTGAATTGATGAAGATCTACACCAAGACCGGCGACGCCGGTGAAACGGGTCTATTCGGCGGCGGGCGTGTTGGCAAGGACCATCCGCGCGTCGAGGCGTACGGCGACGTCGACGAGCTCAACGCCATTGTCGGGATGGCACGCAGCGCGGAGCCGCTCCCGCGAATCGACGAAGTACTCGTTCCTATTCAGCGCGATTTGTTCAGCGTGGGAGCGATCCTCGCCACCCCGAAGCTGGAGAAGATGCGCGAGCAGCTCGAGAAAGCGCGCGTCGACGAAGCACGCATCGCGGAGTTGGAAGGCGCAATCGACGCGTGTGAACGCGAGCTGGAGCCGTTGCGCAGCTTCATCGTCCCCGGCGGCACGCAGAAGGCAGCGGCGCTGCACGTCGCGCGAACAGTCTGCCGCCGCGCCGAACGGCGAGTTGTGCATCTACAACGCGAAGTCGAGATCCCCGAAATCGTCGTCCGCTACTTGAACCGACTCTCTGATCTCTTGTTCATGCTCGCCCGCGTCGCGAACAAGCACTCAGGCCGCGGCGAAGTCACCTGGTGATCGACCCAGCGAGAATCACGGTGCAGCGCATCGACGCAGGGCGGTACCAGGTGCTCGTGGACACGGGTTCGATCGACCGGTTGGGCATGCTCGTTTCCGAAAACGCGGCGGCCAAGGACGCGAGCGCATACGCAATCATCAGCGACAGCAACGTCGCACCGCTCTACGCCGAGCGTGTTCGCGCAGCGCTCGCAAACGGAGCAAGGGGCGCGCGTCGCAGCGAGTTGTTCGTTGTTCCCGCCGGCGAGCAGTCAAAGTCACGGCTGGAATGGTCGCTCATCACCGACGCGATGCTCGCGCGTGGACTCGGCCGCGACACGATTGTCATCGCGTTAGGCGGAGGCGTCGTCGGTGATCTCGCCGGTTTCGTCGCCGCGACGTTCGCGCGCGGAATTCCCATCGTGCAGGTCCCGACATCGCTCCTCGCGATGGCCGACTCCTCCGTCGGCGGCAAGACCGGCGTCGACACGCCGGCGGGAAAGAATCTCGTCGGCGCATTCCACTGGCCCTCGCTTGTCGTGATCGACCCGGGCGTGCTGGCGACGCTGCCGCTGTCCGAGTGGCGCGCAGGATTCGCCGAGGTTCTCAAGCACGGCGCCATCGCCGACGCAGAGCACTTTCGCCAGGCAGCGGCGGTTGCTGCTGGCGCGCCTAACGTGTCGGCTCAAGTGCTCCAACAGCTCATCGCCGATTCCGTCCGCATCAAAGCGGCCGTTGTCGCGAGTGACGAGCGAGAAGGCGCTGCGCGACGCGCGCTCAACGCCGGCCACACGATCGCCCATGCCATCGAGCAAGCGAGCCGCTTCACAGTCTCCCACGGTGAAGCAGTCGCAATCGGCTTGGTGCTCGAAGCTGAGCTTGGCGAGCAGCTCGGCATCACAGCGCTCGGCACGTCGCAGGAACTGCGCAGCGCGCTGAATGCTGCCGGCCTGCCGACCACCTGCCCACGGGCCTTGTCGCTGACAGATGTCTTGGCAGCGACTCGCGTCGACAAGAAATCGCGCAATGGCCAGGCACAATACGTCTTCTTATCGCGTATTGGTGCCGTGGACACTGCTGAAGGACGCTACGGATGCCCCGCGTCTGATGAACAGGTGAGCCGCGTGCTTGAGGGTTCGCGCGCGAGCGCCGGCGCCGGTACCTAACGCGTGCAGGCAGCGAAGCCGAAGCGTCCCCTGCGCGCGATTCTGGCGCTTTCAGTGTTCATCGCGCTTGGCTTGGGTGTCGCAGCTTATTTGGTGAACATCCCGCTGCTTTGGATCGGCATCGGTGAAGTCGTGGCACTAGCAGGAATTGGATTCCGCGCGACGAAAGCGAACCAGTCTCAGCCATTGGCAGAAAGCGCACACGATCAAGCCACCAAGCGCTAGCAAGCGCATCCGGAGCGGAAAAGCTCGATAAGTCCAAGTTGTTGCAATATTTGGATATGTCGGAACGGCGC
>DATBKN010000091.1:0-4501 GCA_036555845.1 Gemmatimonadaceae bacterium
CCGATCCTGCGCACGTCCATACGATCTATCACGAAGACCTCGTGCGTGCGCCCGAGGCGACGCTGGCGAATCTGTGCACATTTCTGGGATTGACGCACGACGCGCAGTACCTCGCCGAATGCAGCAGCGTCGTCTTCGCACGGCCGACGCAGCCTCGGCGCCGCAGCGAGTGGTCGGCGGCCCAGCTTGCGGACGTGGAACGTCGCGCGCGGCCATTCGAATTTCTCGTGCGCTATCATTTCGAAGGCGGCAACGAGGCACCGCGTACGCCGAGCGAGCGCTCGACCGCACCGCTGAGATTTCCGCTTCTTAGCGAACGCATAGCCGCCTACTTCAATCCGCGCGTGTAGGTGTCTGTGGCGTGGCGACGATCTGCAAGGGCAGGATCTTCCCGCCCGACGTCACAATGGGAGCCTGCCTAACGACTTCGAGCGTGCGGCTCTGGGCCCAGACATTGGCCATCATCTCTTCGCCGATCCCGCGGCTTCGCAGAAACTCCAGCACTGCGCGAACGACCTGATCGCCGTCCAGCTGGCCAACGGCGGGATGCACGACGAGGCTCACGCGCGGTAGGCCGTCGCGCTCGCGCTCCACGAACTGATAGTCCGTCGGGCGGCCACCGAATCGCGCCGGCAACACCTGCTCGACAAGCGTAAGCAGGTCGCCGCCGAGGAAGTTCATTCCCTCGCTCGTGAGCTTCTCGTAGCTGCGAATTGTGTGCAGGTGCTGATCGAAGCCGCGCGGCAGCGCGCCACATCCGCAGTCGCGTTTGACGAGCGTGGCGTAGTCCCCGCTCTCGACGTTCAACATGACCTTGGGAGATGTCGGCAGCAACGTGGTGTGAATGAGCGCCCTAACGAGAGTTCCAGCAGGCCCGACCTTTTTGTCCCGCTGAATCGTCGCGATCTTGTCGCTGACGAGATGCACGTCGTCGGATGTTTCGCCGGCAAGGCATGCCAGGCCGATCATGCCCGTTTCGACCATTGCATAGTGGCAATAGCCGCGGCAGCCGGCTTCGCGAATCACTGCTGCTTTGGCGTCGGTGTACGGTTCGCCGCCGAGTATGAAGAGCGTACCCGATATGTCGAGGAGCTTTTCGAGTGCCGCGCGACACGTGCGCACGCCGGCGCTCGCTGGCGTCACCATGATGGCCGGCGCGCCGTTCGCCGTTTGCTGCGCCAGCCAGGCGGCGACGCGCGCGGCGTCCGCGGCCGGGGTGTACTCCGGCATCGCGATACGCGCGCCGAAGAGGCGTGCTGTGTACAGCGCCGTGCGTGTGAAGGCGGCATGTTTGAAGGATCCCGCGCGCAGTTGGTTCTGCGAGAACCAGCGCGCGGTCGGCCGGCCGAGCTTGGCCTGCATCAGCGCCGTCTTGATGCCAACCGCACCGGGAGGCGCGGGCTGCCAGATGCCTAACGGGCGCTCGCTCGCTCCCGCCGCTTCGTACAGGCCGGCGTGATACGCGCACTCGTGCGCCAGCAGAGCCGGATCGATGAGGATGCGGCGCGGCGCGCTCGTCGAGCCGCCGGTCCGTGCCTCGTACTGGCGCGCGGTCAAGGGGTTGTCGAAGTCCGCAGCGCCGATCTCGAGCTCCAGCCCAGGGCGCAGCAAAGGCCGCCATCCCTTGAACTCCTCCAGCGTTAGGCTCACGCCGGCGGCGTACAGCCGCTCGAGCGTCGCTTCCAGGCCGTCCTGCGCGAGCATCCGTTCGACGTCGGCGTAGGAAATGCGCGCCCAGTCGAAGAGTCGCCGATAGGGGTTCTTCGCGTGCTCGAAAATCGCCCGTTGCAGAACGAGCAAGAAAGTCTGGGTGCGAGCGGCGAGCTGCGCATCCAGAATGCGCGGCGCGTCGCTGAGGCCGAGCGTTTCCTTGATGAACGGCCTGAGTCCGCCCAAAAAACCAGCGCCCGCGCGCAGCTCGTCGACCCATCGTGCACGGCTCACGAGGCGGTGACGAGCGAGCCGCCTAACGGCAAGCCGGCGGTGGCCCCCCGCCGGTGTGGCGGCTGAATTCTACTCCGGCGTTCCATTGCGGGCGCTCGCGTGCGCGTGCGACCGCGATCGTGAGATCGCGAGTGAACTCGGCGAACTGCAGCGCGCCACGCAGATCGTGCACGACGGTTGCGTAGTCGTCGCTCGGCCGGTGGTAGTGCCGCTGCAGGTACTCCTGCGTTTTGCTGACAGTGAAGCCCGCCCGCTGCGTTGCGTCGTCGGTGCCGAGTGCGACGTACAACGACGGCACTCCGGCGCGCGCGAAGGGGAAGTTGTCGGCGCGGAGGAAGAAGCCTTCTTCCGGGAAAGGATCCGGCGAGACGCGCAGACCCTTCGCTCTCGCGACTGCGGCGACAGCGCGTCCCAGTGACGAAAGCTCGACGCCTAACGGTGCAACGTCGCGCTTCGGCCCGAACAGCTCCAGCCCGTCGTCGAGGTTGATGTTCGCGACGACACGGTCCATGGGCAGCGGCCCGGAGCAGACGAAGGCGCGGGCGCCTAACAAGCCCATTTCTTCCGCCGTCGTGAAGACGAAGGCGATCGAGCGTGGCTGCGGGTTGGCGGCAAAGACGCGCGCCAGCGCGAGCGCCGTCGTCATTCCCGAACCGTCATCCAGCGCGCCGTTGTAGATCGAATCCCCGTTGACCGGCGCGCCGATGCCGTACGCGTCCCAATGCGCGCTGATTACGACGTGCTCGCGCGCGAGATTCGCATCCGTTCCGGGAACGACGCCGACGACGTTGTTCGAGTTGATGCTCATCGGCCGCGTGCTGTAACTCACATCGAGCCGCACGTTCAGCGGGACTGCGCGAAACCCCCGTCGCGCCGCGCGCGCAATGAGCGCTGCCACTGATTCCGAACCCGGCGGAAGGAGCGCCGCAACCGTGGACTCGGCGATGTTACCGGAGAAAGCGACTGTCACGGGAGAAACGTGCGTGACCAGGTACGACGGTCCGGACACTGGCGCGCGGGAGATCGAACCAGTCGGTCTGACCCAGAGGACGCCGATTGCACCGCGAGCCGCCATCGCTTCGATCTTGTCCGTCGTCCACGAGAATCGCGATGCGCGTCCACCGTTGAAGGCTACCGTGTCACCGGGAAGCGCCGGCTCGCCTAACAATGCAATCGCGATCTTGCCTTTGAGATCTACTCCCTCGAAGTCGTTCCAGCCATACAGCGGCGCGTTGATGCCGTAGCCAACGAAAACAAGGTCACCTCCAGCGCTCACGCGCGAGTCCCGCGAATAGTTGGCGAGGCGCAGATCCCGCCCATGCTGCAACTCGCGGTTCAGGCGGCCCGAAATCCGCGCGGTAGGTGGCGCGGCTTCGGGGCTCGGCCGGTGCGTTCCGATCATCACCGGCTGCAACCACGCGCCGTTGAAACCGGGCCGCACACCGAACGCCGTCAGCTCCTTGATCAGGTAGCTCGTCGTTAGGGTCTCGCCTTTCGTCCCCGGATACCGCCCTTGCATCGAATCGGCGGACAGATTGCGCAGGCGCAGGCCCAACTCGGTCGTATCGATAGCGAGTCGGTCGCCGCGCTGAGCATGGGCGGCGGCGGCCAGCGCGATGACGACAGTGACACGCGCACAGCGCAACACTACGTGCCCGTTTTGGTGAAACGTACGTTGCGCACGCGGCCCGTGCTCATGAGTGCGCCGTCGATCTTGCTTCCGCGTCCGCGCGTGAAGCTCACAAGAAGATCGCCGACAAACGTGTCTCCGTACGCTGGTCTGACGGTCATTCCCGTCACAGCTCCCCACCGTGTCTTGAACACGAGCGTACTATCCGTCGCCGTCACCGAGTATGTCGCCCCCAGCTCTTCGCTGTAGTATGTGCCGGCGTAAGCGGCCATCTCAGCGCGCGAAGGCCGCGCAGGCTCGAAGCGTTTGAGCGTGATCGGCTTCGGGTTGGGCCACACGAGGATCGTCTGCACGACATCTCCGTTAGGCATGAACTCCAGCGTGACCGGTTGCGCCGCGACGCGGAAGCGTCGCTCGGTCAGCGGCACCAAGGCCGGTCCAACCGTCCGTCCGAGCATCAACGAGTCGCGCCGCACAGTGACGATCGTCGGCGCGCCCGTGGCCTGGTTGACGTACACGCCCGCGAGCTCTCGCATCTGCTCGCGAGACAGATTCACAGCTGCTTTCGGTGGTGGTTCCACTTCAGCCAGTTTGCTGCCGATGTAGACGTCGGCGACGCTCCGCGTCAGCGCCACCGGGTTCGCAGGCGCAGCATTGCAGAGCACCACCACTGAGAGCCCGTGCTCGGGGAAACGACCGAGATAGGTTCGATAGCCGGCGTCGCCGCCGCTGTGCCCTACGAGCCGAGCGCCGCGGTACACCTCCGTCGCGATGCCGAGGCCATATCCCGTCGTGTCGCCGGTCGCGAGGGTCGCACTCGTGCGCATGTCACGCAGCATGGTCTCGTCTCCCACCGTCGGCTTCCACACGTTGACGTCCCACTTGAGCAGGTCTCCCACCGTCGTGAAGAGGCTCGTGGCGCCATAC
>DATBKN010000092.1:0-6315 GCA_036555845.1 Gemmatimonadaceae bacterium
CGTTCGACGACGCCGGCGTTTTTGCCCTAACGAGTGATCTCGCGCTCGTTCAGACAGTCGACTTCTTCGCCCCCATCGTCGACGACCCCTATCTGTTCGGTCAGATCGCCGCGGCGAACGCGCTCTCTGACGTGTTTGCGATGGGCGGCGATCCCATCACGGCGTTATGCATCGTCGGCTTCCCAACGGGAAAGCTGCCGCTCGAGGTGCTCACTGAAGTTCTGCGCGGCGGCCTCGAAAAGGTCCACGAAGCCGGCGCCCACGTCATCGGCGGCCACACGGTTGTCGATGAGGAAATGAAGTACGGCCTGGCCGTAACCGGCACGGTGCATCCTGCGCGCATCCTCACGAATGCCGCCGCCGTTGCCGGTGACGTGCTCGTACTCACCAAGCCACTCGGAACGGGAATCCTAACGACGGCTGAAAAGCGCGGGAGACTTCCCGCCGGTGCGCTCGAGCCTGCTATCACGGCGATGCGTTCGCTGAACGCCGTGGCGTCCAAGGCAGCACGCGCGCTCGCGGTGCGATGCGCGACCGACATCACCGGGTTCGGGCTCCTCGGCCACGCGCTGCACGTGGCTCATGGCAGTGATGTCTCTTTGCGCGTGAACGTCGCCGCGCTTCCCGTCTTCGCCGAAGTGCGGCAGGCCATCGCCGATGGAATCACCACGGGCGGCGCCGAGCGCAATCGCGTTTATGTGGAACCGCACGTCGAGTGGGGCAGTACGAGCAGCGTCGATCGAACTTTGCTCGTGGATCCTCAAACCTCGGGCGGTCTGCTCGTTGCGCTCCCAGCCGCAAAAGTTGGAGACTATCTTGCGCGTGTTCCCGGCGCTGTCGCGATCGGCGAAGTCATTGCCCGTCGCGCAAACGCCATCACGCTCGTATAGGCGCAGGCGTTCTGGGGGCGGATGGGGCCTGGTGGCTTTCATCGTCTTCAAAACGATTGTGACCCGACCACGTCGGGTTGGGTGGGTTCGATTCCCACACGCTCCCGCCAAGCCGACAGAATGCCGCGCCTGCGCTGCCTAACGCTCACGCTCCTGATCGGCGCATTGCTCGCAATGCTGCCGGCGCGTCGCGTCCTGGCGCAGCGCACGGATACGACGCGCGCCGCACGCGACACGGTGCGCCCGGCAACTCCCGCTGCGCGACCGGCCGGCGTCTCTGCCACGCAGCCACGACCGCGCGCCGCACAGCCGCCGATATCAGCCAAGCGCGCATTCCTTTATTCGTTGGCGCTGCCGGGTCTTGGCCAGGCAGCTCTGCAACGTCCCAACGCTGGCGCGCTCTACTTCGCGCTGGAGATTCTATCGATCGGAATGGCGATCAAGTCCAATGAGGATCTCCGCCTGGCGCGCGAGCGCGCACGCGACAGCGTGGTGCTGCGATTCGAGATCGATCAATCGACCGGGCTACCCGTCGTCGATCCGACAACCGGCCAGCCAAAGGTCGCCGAGTTTGCACGCAATCGTTATGACGCAGAGCGCCTGCGCGCGCGACGCACGCACTTCGAGGACTGGATCGCGTTTCTCGTGTTCAACCACCTGTTCTCCGGCGCCGACGCTTTCGTTTCGGCGCAGCTGTGGGACTTGCCCGCGCAGGTGGGATTGCAGGCCGCGCCGCGCGGCGCGGGGCTCGCGTTCCGCGTTAGGTTCTGACCAGTGCGCTGCGCGTGTATTCACGCAGCGTGTCATAACGATCGCTGCCCCAGCGAACCAGCTCGATCCGCTCGCGTTCGATTCTGAGGAACGTCGGATCGACGAGCCACTCACCAGCATTCGCATAAACGCCATGGCTTGGCGCGGCCTCGAGCGCGGCGACGTGTGAATGACCGAAAACGACCAGATCCAGCTCGGCGTTGTTCGCCAGGAGACGAAAGGCAACGTCCTGAAGACCGCGTCCCTCGTCAGGCGCCCGATAGGCGCGGCTGGCATGTGCACTGCCACGCGCCAACGCCGTTCCCCAGTCGGGATGCAAAACACGAAACGCGCGAATCGCCCACGAATGACGCAGCACTTTTCGTAAGGCGCGATAGCCGCGGTCCTCTGGGCCGCGCAGGCCGTCGCCGTGCTCTATGTGTGCTTGCCAGCCCGCCAGCGTCCCTCGCCACGCTCCTTCCATGAACAAGATTCCTGCCTCGCGCACCACATCCGCGCCCCAGCAATCATGATTTCCGGCGATCCACAATACAGGTGTCCCTGAGCGAGCAAGCGCGGACAGCGCGGCA
Organism: Gemmatimonadaceae bacterium; assembly: GCA_036555845.1. Lineage (GTDB taxonomy): Bacteria > Gemmatimonadota > Gemmatimonadetes > Gemmatimonadales > Gemmatimonadaceae > DASYRX01. The sequence goes on from DATBKN010000092.1 coordinate 2,231, forward strand.
ACCACTCGATAACCGGCGCGCGGGACGACGTGGCGCCACTCGAACCAAAAATCCAGCAAATCCCCGTTGATGACTAACGAGCCGGCGTGCCCATGCAGCGATTCAACAAAGCTCAGTACGCGCAGCTCCACATCACTCGGCGTCACGCCGATGTGGGAGTCCGACAGGACGTAGCAGGGGGCCGCGAGTGAAGTCGGGATCACGGTCACGCGCTCAGTCTACTTGGGCACGCCTCACTTTACAAACCACCTGTTCGCCTCCATCAATCGCGCTATGACGCCAAGTCCCCATGTCGACCTCGAGCTGCGCGTGCGCTATGCGGAAACGGATCAGATGGGCGTCGTGTATCACGCCGAGTATCTCGTCTGGTGCGAGATGGGGCGGACGGAATACATGCGCCGACTCGGTACATCGTATGCGTCGATCGAGCGCTCGGGAACGTTGCTGGTCGTAGCCGACGTGTCCATCCGGTATCACGCTCCTGCTCGTTATGATGAGATCGTGAGGGTCGAAACCACGCTGAGCGACGTTCGCTCGCGCGCCCTAACGTTCGACTATGCGATATTCAATGCACTTGATGGAACCCGACTTGTGACGGCGCGCACGATGCTGGTGTCGACCGACCGCGCCGGGCGGCCGGTGCCGCTTGCGGCTGAAGTGCGCGTGGAGCTGGAGCGCGCACGGCAGAGCCTCACGTGAGGCCGTCGCTCGCGTGTGCAACGCTCGTTATGCTGACAAGCGTGCTCGCCGCGTGCGGCGCACCGCGAGCGGGGCCGCTCGCCGGCCTGCCGACGACAGTTGCCCTTCCACGGACAGCGCTTCCGCCGGGTCATCAGCACATCGTTTTTCGCTGGGCTTATAGTGAGCGGGTCTTCAGCGCCCGAGGAGATGGCTCCGCCCGCGTTGCGGCGCCCGACAGCGCACGGTTGGACTTCTTTGAAGCCAATGGGACGGGTCTTGGTTACGCCATAATCCTTGGCGACTCCATCTACACACCAGGCGGTGACCAGGCACGTCGTTATCTTCCCCCCATCCCCCTTCTGTGGGCTGCTTTTGGCACGCTCCGTCTCGTTGGTGCCGACACGATTCTCCGCGTTGACGGCGACACATTGCGCGCCGACATTGTGAGCGACACTTCCTCCGCTGCGTCCCGTACAACGTTCTGGCGTGTTGCTTTCCAAGACCGCACGCTCGTACGCCTCGAACACATTTCCAACAGCCGGCTCGTTGAATTCGTCGAGCGCACTGACACGGCTCAGGTTCGCTACCGCCATAACCCCGCGCGTCGCTCGTTAGGCCTCACGATCCGACAAACCGCCCGAGGTACGCCATTTGATCCGTCGATCTGGCAGCATTAGCTGTTTGCTTTTGCTTCTTGCGACGAGTTGCCTCTACAACTTTTCGGGGGGCGGCCTTCCGCGGCACGTCAAAAGCGCGGCGGTCTTGCCGTTCGACAACGAGACGCCCGCTGCCGAGCTTCCGCGCGAATTGAACGAAGCATTGCGGAAAGCTTTCGAATCGCGGCTTGGGTTGCGCTCGGCACCAGAGACTCGAGCACAAGCCATCGTGCGCGGCACGATCCTGAAGTACGAGACTGACGTGGCGGTCGGCTACAGCGCGGATCCGGCTCGCGCATCGTCCGCTCGCCGCAGCTTATCGCTCACAATCGATGTCACGATCGTTGATCAGACGAATGGCAGAACGCTCTACGAGCGCAAAGGCCTGTCGGCGGTCGGCGAATACGCGGAACGCAACGAGGTGGAGGGAAGACGTCAGGCAATTCAGCGACTGGTGAACGACATCGTCGAGGGAGCGCTTTCACAGTGGTGACCCCGCGCGCTGGACGAGGAAAGCTCGGCTGTCTCGTGCTCATCCTCGTGCTCGCCGCGATCATCTACGTTGGAAAAGATGTCGGCGAAGTGTACTGGCGCTTCTACCAGTTCCGCGACGCCGTGCAGCAAGAGGCGCAATACGGCACGACGCGGACCGACGACGACATCAAGCGCCGGCTCGTAGCGTTGGTCGACTCGTTAGGGCTGCCCGAAGAGGCGAGCCGCCGACTGCAGGTTCGACGCAGCGCGAACCGTCTGGTCATCGAAACGGAGTACACCGAGCACATCGACGTGCCGTTGTACAAGCGCGACGTAAAGTTCGCGCCGAGTGCCGAACTCCGGTTTTGACAGCGTTCGACCCGACGAGTAAGGTCCTCGCGCGCGATCAGGCAGCTGCCTGGCGCCGAGCTACGCCCGGCAGCGTGGTCTTCACTAACGGCGTATTCGATCTCTTGCACTCCGGTCACGTGGATCTGCTCTGCGCTGCGCGACGACTGGGCGATGCCTTGATCGTCGGCCTCAACAGCGATGCGTCCGTTAGGCGCATCAAGGGCCCCGATCGTCCGGTGCGCAACACGGCCGAGAGAGCGCACGTGCTCGCCGCCCTGGAGTGCGTCGACGCGGTTACGGTTTTCGATGAAGACACGCCGCGAGAGCTGATCCGTGAATTGCGGCCGGACGTTCTCGTGAAGGGCGGTGACTATACCGTGGATACGATGGTAGGCGCGAGCGACGTCGTGGGTTGGGGTGGTGAGGCAGTCGTCATCCCGCTCACCGCCGGCCAATCGACGACACGCATTATTGAGCGTTTGAGAAATCGTGGCTGAGCGTCGCGCATCAGGCCGGGCCCTCAACGCGTTGCGTCCGGTAAGACTCGAGCGCGGTGCTGCCCGTCAAGCCGAAGGCTCCTGTCTCGCGGTGTTCGGCGAGACACGCGTTCTCTGCGTAGTCAGCGTCGAGGAAGGGGTACCGGGTTGGCGCAAAGGGAGCGGCCAGGGCTGGCTCACGGCGGAGTACGCGATGCTGCCGCGCGCGACGCGCAGTCGCTCTCCGCGCGAACGCGCGGCGATCGGAGGCCGCACACACGAAATCCAGCGGCTCATTGGCCGCAGTGTCCGCGCGATGCTCGATGACTTTGCGTTCGGTGAGCACACACTCAAGATCGATTGTGACGTGCTCGATGCGGACGGCGGGACGCGTACGGCGGCGATCACCGGTGCATGCGTCGCTGTCAGCGATGCCTTTGAGTGGATGGTACGGCGAGGCAAGCTCGGGTCGAGTCCGGTCAGACGGAGAGTTGCCGCGGTGTCTGTGGGCATCGTGGATGGTGAAGCGCGGCTCGATCTCGACTACGACGAGGACGTGCGCGCAGCTGTCGACATGAATGTCGTGATGAGCAGCGAGAACCGTTTCGTGGAAGTGCAGGGGACCGGCGAGCACGGGACGTTCGATGCAGGCGAGCTGGATGCGCTGCTGGCGCTCGCCCGGCAGGGGATCGGGCAGTTGGACTCGTTCCAACGCGCCGCGTTAGGCGGCTGATGCAGCGCATTGCGATCGCGACGCGGAGCGAGGGGAAGATGCGCGAGCTGGAACCGATGCTGCGCGAAGCGGGGTTCGCACCGGTCACTCTGACGAGGCTCGGCATCGCGCATGCGCTCGAGGAGGAAGCGATCGAGCGCTTCGAGACGTTTCGCGAGAATGCCCTGGCCAAGGCGAAGTACTTCTACGCCCGCTGCGGCGGACTCCCCGTTGTCGCCGAGGACTCGGGCATCGAAGTCGCCGCGTTAGGCGGGCGTCCGGGTGTGCGCAGCAAACGCTGGGCGGGGCGCCCCGATCTCGAGGGCGTGCCGCTGGACGAAGCCAACAACGCGCTGCTCCTCGCCGCGCTGCAAGGCAGCGATCATCGCGCGGCGCGCTACGTGTGCGAGGCGGCGTGGGTCGATGCGTCCGGCGTCCGCATCGCACGCGGCGAGTGCACGGGAGAGATCACCGAGGCGCCGCGCGGGACGAATGGATTTGGCTACGATCCGTTTTTCTATTCGCCGGAGCTGGGAAAGACGTTCGGCGAAGCTTCGTTCGACGAGAAAGCTCGCGTCAGTCATCGTGCTCGTGCGCTGCGAACGCTGTTGGCGAAGCGCTGATGCGTCAGGACTGAGAGCAATAATTGACTTGCCTGATCGTGTGACTACGTTTGGTGTTCGCAGCGGGGCGTAGCGTAGCCTGGTATCGCGCCTGCTTTGGGAGCAGGAGGTC
>DATBKN010000093.1:0-11377 GCA_036555845.1 Gemmatimonadaceae bacterium
CCACGCCCAGCGCGCCTTTGCGCTGATCAACGACGCGCACAGCCCCGGCGGGCGCATCCGGGAAGGACACGATGTCGCTTTTGAAGATCCAAGGGTGCCCTTGGCTCCATCTGAACGCCCCGCGCTGCGAGACGATCGCCGTCGGGTTGGCCATGGCGCGCAATCTAGGGGCTAGGGGCTAGGGGCTAGTGGCTAGGGGCTAGGACTTGACGTGCATGGAAATGATACGGGCTGCGGCGGAACGGTACGCAGAGTCTCGGGCGGAAGCCTACAGTTGCGGCTATGCGGAATAGTCGCCACCCATCTCCCCGAAGCTTTCGGGACCTCATCGTCTGGCAAAAGTCCGTGGATCTCGCCGTCTCGTGTTACGAAGTTGCCAACGGGCCTCCCATGACCGAGCGATTCGAGCTGGCTCGCCAGCTTCGCCGAGCCTCCATTTCAATAGCGGCAAACATCGCAGAGGGAGCAGGCCGCAAACACGCGGGCGACTATGCGCGATTCCTATCGATAGCTCGCGGATCTCAAGCCGAGGTGGAGACGCTTCTCGAGATCATCCGGCGTCTTGGATTCGTCGCGGCGCAATCGCTCGAAGCCGCGACCGGTCTGGCTGGCGAAGTGGGGCGCATGCTGACCGTCATGCTAGGACGGCGGTCCGAACCAAAAACCTAGCCCCTAGCCCCTAGCCCCTAGCAACTAACCCCTATCTACTACCTGGCCCATCTTGAGGAACTTCTCGCGACGGCGGCGGACGAGCCGCTCAGGCTTGAGCTTGCGCAGCTCCTCGTAGTGCCTGACGAGCGCCTCCTGCAGGTTCTTCGCCGACTCCTCGTAGTTCGCGTGCGCACCGCCAACCGGCTCGGGCACGATCTCGTCGATCACGCGCAGCTCGACAAGGTCCTGCGCCGTGATGCGCAGGGCGCCCGCAGCCTTCTCGCGCATCTCCGGGCTCTTACCATCCTTCCAGAGGATCGCGGCGCAGCCTTCCACAGTGATCACCGAGTAGACGGCGTTCTCGAGCATCAGGACTCGATCGGCCACGCCTAACGCGAGCGCTCCGCCAGATCCTCCCTCGCCGATCACCGTCGCGATCAAGGGCACCTCGAGACGGCTCATCTCGAACAGGTTCCGCGCGATCGCTTCAGCCTGGCCGCGTTCCTCGGCGCCAAGCCCTGCCCACGCCCCGGGCGTGTCGATGAACGTGAACACCGGCACGTGGAATTTCTCGGCCAGCTTCATGAGTCGCAGCGCCTTGCGATACCCCTCCGGGTGCGGCATGCCGAAGTTGCGCCGCAGGTTTTCCTTCGTGTCGCGACCGCGCTGATGGCCGATCACCATCACGGTCTCGCCATCCAGTCGCGCCCAACCTCCAATGATTGCAGCGTCTTCGCGGAAGAGTCGATCGCCGTGCAGCTCGACGAAGTCTGTAAAGCAGAGGCGGATGTAGTCCATCGTGAACGGACGCTTCCCGCTGCGCGCGACCTGCAGCCGCTGAAGCGGCGTTAGGTTGCGATAGACTTGCTTCCGCAAATCATCGAGCTTCTTGGCAAGTGGGCCGATCTCGTCTTCGACGGATAGCTGCTGGCCGCCCGCGAGTTTCTTCAGCTCGTCGATCTGTTTTTCGAGCTCCTGGAGCGGCTTCTCGAAGTCGAGCGTCGGTGTGCTCGCCACGCGTTAATGCTGTTCCAGCATGGTTGAAGAATGGCGGATGTGACACACGCGCGCGCGGAGCTGGACCGGCACTAGCGCACCCCGCCATTGCTACTTCCCCCGCCGTTGGACCGCTCGAGCTTCACCTGCTTGTCGCCCAGCAAGGCGCGCAGTTCGTGTAACGCCGCGGGAGTGGCCGCCATGCTCAGGGAGCGCGATCGGAAGCGCACCGGCGCAGGATCTGTCGATCCGTCCACACTATCGGACCAGCGAACTTCGATCGCTGCCGATCCGGGATGAGCATCTATGACCTGACGGATATCGCGCATGAGGGTGGCGTGTAATGCTGAGACCGCTGCCGCATTCGACGTCGCTACCCGCTCCGACCCCGCCCCACCATCCACTCCGCTTCCGGCTCCCAACTCGATCGCAACCTTCACCTTGCCGTCCAGACGCAGCTCCTCGAATCGCTGGATCGACTCCACTATGAACGTCGCGTTGTCCATGCCCCGGTCGCGACGAGAATAGCCGCCCGTGAGAAGGACCGGAACATCCGTGCGGACCTTGTCAGCCAGGACAGCCCAGCGGTCCGCAAAAAGCAGTACTTCCGAAGATCCCGAGAAATCCTCAACTGTCAACCGGGCGAACTCGGCGCCGGAGCTTTTGCTTATCTGTCGTTTGACCGCGGTGACGACCACACCGAGGGTAATCGAGCCTTCTGTCCACGTGCCGAGCTGGGAGACCGTGTGCGACGCGAACAGGGCACACTCGGCGCTGAAGGGTTGCAGCGGATGCCCGCTGGTGTAGAAGCCGAGGATCTCTTTTTCGCGCGCGAGGCGTTCGGGCTCGGTGTATTGCGGCACGTTAGGCAGCCCCGCGACAGCGGGGGCCGAGTTCTCGCCGGGCGACCTCGAGGCCTCGCCGAAGAGCGAGCCCTGGCCGCTTTCGCGCTCGGCCTGTTTGAGGGACGCTTCGTGCAGCGCGGTGTCCAGCGCGGCGGCGTACTGCGCGCGATGGCCGCCTAACGCGTCGAGCGCGCCGGAGTGGATGAGCGCCTCGAACACGCGCTTGTTGCACAGACGCAGGTCCACGCGCTCGCACACGTCGTAGAGAGAAACGAACGGTTTCTCGGCGCGCGCCGAGAGAATGGAGTCGATTGCCGCACGGCCGACGTTGCGAATCGCGCCGAGCCCGAAACGCACGCGCTTGTCGCCGACGACGGTGAACTTGTAGCCCGATTCGTTCACGTCAGGCGGCTGGATCTCGAGGTCGAGCTCGCGTCCCTCGTTGATGTACTTCACGACGTTGTCGGTGTTGCCGATCGACGACGAGAGCATCGCGGCCATGAACTCGGCCGGGTAATGACACTTGAGATACGCGGTCTGGTACGCGATCACCGAGTAGGCAACGGAGTGCGCCTTGGGAAATCCGTAGCGGCCGAACGTCTCAAGCTGTGCAGCGATCTCCTCGATGGTCCGCTGATTGTAGCCGCGCGCGACGGCCTTCTGAATGAACTTGTCCAGCTCTGCCTTGATCAACTCGGCGTCTTTCTTTCCAACAGCTTTGCGCAGTACGTCGGCTTCGCCTAACGAGATTCCAGCGAGCACTTGCGCGACGCGCATCACCTGCTCCTGATAGGTGATCACGCCGAATGTCGGCTCCAGAATCGGCTGCAGCTCGGGCAGCAGATAGACGACCGGCTCTTCGCCGCGCTTGCGGCGCATATAGACCTTGTGCATCCCGGCGTCGAGCGGCCCCGGGCGCATCAGCGCGTTGGACACGACGAGGTCGTCGAAGCGGTCCGCGCGCATGCCGCGCAGCAAATCCGTCGCGAGTGGCGACTCGAACTGGAAGACGCCGACAGTGCGTCCCGTGCGCAGCATGTGATACGTCGCGTCGTCGTCGTAGGCGAGGCTCTTGAAGTCCGGTACGTCGCGGCCGCGCGACGCGATCGCCGCGAGCGTATCGTGAATGACGGTAAGCGTCGTTAGGCCGAGGAAGTCGATCTTGAGCATCCCGGCCTTTTCGAGCGCGTTCATGTCGTACTGCGTCACGACGACGATCTCTTCCTCGCCGCTGGCGCTGCCTACGCCGGCGCCCTTGGTGGCTTGCGTGCAAATCGGGACGTACTCGTCCAGCGGGCCGGGCGCGATGACGACGCCGGCGGCGTGCACACCGGTGTGGCGCGACAAACCTTCGAGCGCGATGGCAAAATCAAGCAATTGCTTGTAGCGCTCGTCGTCGCGGTAGAGCCGTTTCACGTCAGGCACCTGGCCGACGGCTTCCTTTACCGTTAGGCTGTAATTCGGCTGATTCGGAATCAGCTTTGCGAGAGCGTCCGTTTCGGCCGGCGTGAACCCGAGCACGCGTCCAACGTCTTTGATGGCGGCGCGCGATTTCAGCGTTCCGAACGTCACGATCTGCCCGACGGCGCTCTTGCCGTACTTGTCGCGCACATAGTCGATCACTTCGCCGCGGCGCTCGAAGCAGAAGTCGACGTCGATGTCCGGCATCGACACGCGCTCGGGGTTCAGGAAGCGCTCGAAGAGGAGGTCGTACACGAGCGGATCGATATCGACGATGCGAAGCGAGTACGCGACGAGCGATCCTGCCGAGGAGCCTCGCCCAGGACCGACAGGGATGCCACGCTCACGCGCAGCTCTGATGAAGTCGGCGACGATCAGGAAATAGCCGGCATAGCCCGTGTTGGTGATGACGTTGAGCTCGTAGTCCAGCCGCTCTTTGGCGCTGGCTGGCAGCGGATCGCCGTAGCGCTCGCGCGCTCCTTCGTTGGCCAGCCTAACGAGCAGCTCGTTCTCGGTCTCGACGCCCGTCGGCAGCGGGAAAGACGGCACGCAATACTTCTTCGAGAGCTCGATCTGGCATTCGTCAGCGATCCTGACCGTGTTTTCCAGTACGTCGGGCCGATCCGGGAAAAACGCCCGCATCTCGTCCGCGTTCTTGAAATACAAACCGCGGTCGTAGCGCATGCGGTCAGGATCGGCGCGATCCTTCCCAAGGCCGATGCACAGCAAAACGTCGTGCGCGTCGTGCGCCTCAGGAGTCAGGAAGTGCGAGTCGTTCGTCGCGATGACGGGAAGGCCCAGGCCCTTGGCGAGCGAGAAGACGCGGTCGTTGAGCTGCGCCTGACCGGAGCTTTCGTGCGCTTGAACTTCGAGGTAGTACCGGTCGGGGAAGCGCTCGGCGTACCAGGAGGCGACGGCTGTGGCTCCGGCCGTGTCGCCGGCGAGCAGGTGTTGCGCGATTTCGCCAGCCATGCAGGCGGAGGAGATGATGAGGCCTTCGCCATACTGCTCGAGCAGCTCGCGATCGATGCGCGGGCGCGTGTAGAAGCCTTCGGTGTAGCCTAACGAGGAGAGCTTGACGAGGTTGCGATAGCCGATGTTGTCGCGCGCGAGCACGACGAGGTGGTAATACGGCTTTGCGGACGCGGAAACGCGGCTGCGCACCCGACGATCGCCGGGCGCGACGTACGCCTCCATGCCGATGATGGGCTTGAGGCCAGCGCGTTTTGCTTTTTCCTGGAACTCCCAGGCGGCGAATAGGTTTCCGTGATCGGTGATCGCGAGCGCCGGCTGCTCGAAGTCGCGTGCGCGTACGATCAGATCATCCAGTCGATTGGCGCCGTCGAGAAGGGAGAACTCCGAGTGACAGTGTAGGTGCGCGAACGACATACTGGGCTCAAGATACGCCCCGCTGCGCACTCACGCTACGCACTTGAGATTGCCGTTGCGTGCGTACATCCGTTCTCCCACGCTACGTGAAGCCGTTCAAACTTCCCAAGACGAAGAAAGGGCGCATCGTGCTCACAGCAATCGTGCTGTGGGGGCTTGTAAAGGTGTCGCTCTTCTTCTTCCCATGGCCGCGCTACATCGCTCGCGCCACATGGGAGGAAGCGAAAATCCTTTGGCGGCGAACGCCAATCGAAAACGTGATAGCCGAGAAGCGAGCGCCGCCTAACGAGCTGGCCAAGCTCGCGGTCGTGCTCGACGCGCGCCGTTTTGCCGTGGATTCATTGGGTCTCCCCGCCGGCAAGGCGTTCACGAAATACAGCCGCCTCGATCGCGACACGCTGCTGCTGCTGCTCTCGGCGGCGCGGCGTGACACGCTCGTACTGCACAGATGGTGGTTTCCAGTCGTCGGCTGGGTGCCGTACAAAGGGTTCTTCGATTTCGCCCGAGCGCACGGCGCGCAAGGCCGGTTCGAAGCCAAGGGCTACGACACAGACCTGCGCCCCGCTTCGGCGTTCTCCACGCTTGGATGGTTTGATGATCCGCTCCTCTCGACGACGCTGCGCCAGGATTCCGTCTCGCTCGTGAACACTGTCATTCACGAGCTGACGCACAACAAGATCTTCGTGAAGGGTGCCGTGGATTTCAACGAATCGTTTGCGTCGTTCATAGGGTCGCGCGGGTCACAGGCGTTTTATCGGGCGCATGGGGACACCGGCGCCGTAGCAATCGCGGAACAGCGCTGGGCGGATCAGCAGGCGTACGCGAGGTATGTGACGCGATTGTTGGCCTCGCTCGACAGTGCGTACGGGGCGCACCCGGGCGACAGCGTGGCGCGCGTCATCGCCCACGACAGCGTGTACGCGCGCGCGACCGCGCAGCTTGTCGACAGCCTAACGAGAACGTATGGCGATTCCGTGGCACAACGTGTGCGCCAGCGCCTGCATCTCAACAACGCGACGCTGCTCGCGCGGCGCGTCTACGGCAACAACCTGCCGCTATTCGACTCTGTATACGCGGCCCTGGGGAATAATTTGCGCGCGACTATTGATAGCGTCGTGAGCGTGGCGGCTGGCTCTAAGGATCCATTCGCGGCCGTGCGAGACTTAATGCGTCGCGCAAGCGGCCTGAAAAGCGGGAACGCAGATGGACGCAGGAACTGACGCAGATGACGCAGATTCTTTCTTGTAAACTCAGCGAGCAACCGATTTGCGGCTCGCAGGCTAGGGGCGGCGGGGCATTAAGAGCGTGATCTGCGTTTATCTGCGCCGTTTCTGAGTTATCTGCGTTCCCGCTTTAATGATGTAAGAATCGTCCACGGAGCATCGCGCGGAGATCCAGCGTCGCATCTACGTCGGGTGGAGCGTCTGGCTCCGGCGCATCGTCGAATTGCGGCACGACGCGCTGCATCTGTTGCATCACGCCGCGATCAATGAAGCGCGATAGCTGATCGATCGAATAGTCGGCGCTGCGCCGCGATGAGTACTGATTGAGCGGATACGTGACCATCAGATGATTGCGCGGGCGCGTCATCGCGACGTACATGAGACGCCGCTCTTCCTCGAGCTCGTCGTCACTCGTGAGCGACCGGGACAGCGGGAAAAACCCATCGACGGCCCAGATAACGAAGACAGCGTCCCACTCTTTTCCTTTGGCGCTGTGCACGGTGCTCAAGATGAGCGCGTCTTCTTCTTCGCCCGCGGCGCCGGCGAGATCCTGCGTGGCTTGCGGCGGCTCTAACGCCAGCGCGGAAAGGAACGCCGCGCGCGAGGGGTATCCTCCCGCGATCGTTTGCAGCTGATCGAGGTCGGCGAGCCGAGGATCGACGCGATCGTAGCGTTCGCGCAGAATACCGTCGTAGAGCAGCCTAACGCGAGTAATGTCGCTGGCGACGGCGCCTTCCTCATCGCTCGTCGTTCGCAAGCTGTGAATCATCGCCACGAGCTGACGGTGCGCCTCCCGCGCGCGAGGCGGCGGTGTGAAGTTGGCAAAAGCATCCGCGCTGAACGATGACGCAGCCAGCGTCTCGATCGCGGCGCGCGCCGTCACGTCGCCGATGCCAGGCAGCAGCATCAGGACGCGATACCAGCTCACCTCATCGCGCGGGTTCTCGAGGATGCGCAAGAACGCCAGCACGTCTTTGACATGCGCCGCCTCGAGGAATTTGAGCCCGCCCCATTTCTCGAACGGAATGCGCCGATTGGTGAGCTCGATCTCGAGGTCGGCCGACTGATATCCAGCGCGCACGAGCACCGCGATCTCTTTGAGCGGCATGCCGCCCTCGTGCAGCTCGAGTACCCGGTCGCAGACGAAGCGTGTTTGTTCCTGTTCGTCCCGCACTGAGACGAGCCACGGTCGCTCGCCGCCGTCGCGCTGCGTCCAGAGGTTTTTCGTAAAGCGCTCGCTCGCGCGCGAGATGAGCGTATTGGTCGCGTCGAGGATGGGCTGAGTGGAGCGGTAGTTCTGCTCCAGCGGCACGATTGTCGTTCCAGGGAATTGCTCCGGAAACTGCAGGATGTTGCGGAAGCTCGCTCCGCGGAACGAATAGATGCTCTGCGCGTCGTCCCCAACCACCGTGACGTTGCAATGCGTGCGGCACATCCCTCGCAGGATGCGCGCTTGCAGAATGTTCGTGTCCTGATACTCATCGACCAGCACGTGACTATACAGTCCACTGATGCGCTCGCCTAACGCGGGGGCTTCGAGCATGAGCGCCCAGAAGAGCAGCAGATCGTCGTAGTCGACAAGGTTGCGCGCAGCCTTACGCTGGATGTAATCGGCGTAGATGCGCTCGATGTGCGGCAGCTCATCGATGAATTGCGGCAGCTCCTTGCTCAGCAGCTCATTGATCTCGCGCCCGGTGTTGATGTGCGTGGAGTACAAATAGTGCAGCGTTTCCTTTTTGGGGAAGCGACGCTTCTTCGTGTCGGCGTAGCCTAACGCGGCCCGCGAGAGCTGCATGAGATCTTCGGCATCGCCCTGATCCATGATGCTGAAGTCGCGCGCGACGCCGGCCTGCGCGCCGTAGCGGCGCAGGAGTCGGTGCGCGGTGGCGTGGAAGGTCCCGCCGTGCACCTGCCTCGATCGGCTGCCGACGATCCGCTCGGCGCGCGTTATCATCTCTTCGGCCGCGCGGCGGGTGAAGGTGAGCAGCAGGATCCGCTCGGGTGGGACACCCCGGTCTATGAGATGGGCGACGCGGTAAATCAGGGTTCGCGTTTTCCCGGTCCCGGCCCCCGCCACTATTAGAAGCGGGCCGTCGCCACTCATCGCGGCTGCGGCCTGCTCGGCATTCAGCTCGGCTGCGAGGTCGCGACCCGAAGGCTGCTCGACGCGAGGCCGCTGGGGGTAGAGCTGGGTCGGATTCACTAGTCGCCAATGTATGGTGTGACAGTGAATCCGCGTACCGAAAGATTTCTGCTAGTTGCTAGGGGCTAGGGGCTAGGCGGGTTAGGGCTGGTTGATAGGGCTACGAGCAGAATACCTATCCAACTCGCGCAGGAGCACGAATCCGTCAGGCGCTGTCGGACCTAACGCGGGTAACGCATCTAGCCCCTAGCCCCTAGCCCCTAGCCCCTAGCCCCTAACACAGTGTGACAGTGCCGGTCATTGACGTGACTCGTTCAACCTGCATAACGCCTAGGGGAATCCGCGTGACTCGCGAACCCCTAATTCGTCCATGCAATCGTCACATAGTGAGTCCGCATTAATGAAAGTGGGCCCGGAACTCTGGCGGAGCTTACCCGGGTGACTTACATTCGCGCGGCTTGACGCTCGGCGTTGTGCCCTTTTGTGACGGTCATTTCCTAACGGGAGTGCCTAGCGATTGAGGCGCCGAGCTGATGTGACGCTGGACGGCGATGAGGGTGAACGGGTTCGCACGCAAGTGATCGCGCCGGACCGCTGTGCGGTAGCTCACATCGTCACCAGCACAATGTGACGGCTCCAAACGACGCAGGGTCTCCAGCTAAGGCGGGGGCCGCTACTGCGGCGTCCGCCGTCTTTGGCCGGTCCCGCCGAGCAGCGCGGGTGCGGCTCGGTAAGTAGGAAACGTATCCGCGCAGGACCCAAACGTAACTCTGCAGAAAAAGGGGGAAAAAGAATGCAGAAGCTCACCAGGTCGTTATTCGCGCTCGGCGTGCTAGCGGGGCTCGCCGCCTGCGGTGACGACGTCTCGGTCACGGAACCTGTCATTACGCCGGCTGTTACAGGCATCACGGTATCGCCTGACGCAGCGACCTTAATCAAGGGTCAAACGGCGCAGCTGTCAGCGGTCGTGACAACCAATGATGCGTCGGTAGCTAAGACGGTCAATTGGGCCAGCTCCAACGCCGCAGTCGCCTCGGTTAGCGCAACGGGTCTCGTGACCGCGCTAACACCAGGCGCCGCGACGATCACCGCAACGTCCACGGCGGACGCCAACTTCAGGGCGGGCGCCCAGATCACGGTAACAGGTAGTGGTGTTCGCAGCATCAGAGTGTCGCCGGACAACGCGATCGTCGCGACGGGCGCCACGCTGCAATTGGTTGCTAACGTCGACGCCGATGCGGGCGTCGCCCGTACCGTCACGTGGACCTCGAGCAACACAGCAGTTGCGACGGTCAGCGAGACGGGTGTTGTCACGGGCGTGACGGCTGGTACTGTCACGATCTCGGCCGCCTCGACGGTGGACGCTACGGTAACCGGCGCTGCGGCCATTACGGTCCGCAACCCAGTGCCAGCGACGATCTCGATCTCATCGGTCACGTTCGGCACCCTCAATACGCCCGTGAACGAGAACAACGTGTTCGGGCAGATCGAGGTTACCCTGAACGTGGATCCTGGCGATCAGATCATCTCCAAGGTCGACGTGCTCATCGATGGTAACGTTGCCTGCTCGCAGTCATTCACAGTTTCGCGCAACGAGGAGCTCGCGCTCTCGCACGTGTTTGCAAACGTGCAGGCTGCGCCGGTCACGTGCTCGATCAACACGGCTGCGTTTAATGCGACAACCGGCGTCCCGACGTACCTGAACGGCGCCCGCTCGCTCTCAGCGAGTGCGACGCTACAGGGCGGCACGTCAGTCGCAACGCCGAGCAAGTCACTGGTTTTCAACAACGCCAACACTTACGTCGCGCAGCAGGCGTTCGGTGAGACGGACTCAGTGGCAACTGCCACAAGTGGCCTGTCCTACCGGCGCGGCAGCTTGGACTTCACGATTCTTCCCGTGATCTACTCATCAGGCCTTTCGCTCGCGTCAGGTACCGTCACCTTTGGTAGCGGTGCGTGCGACGCGTCGGGTGAAGGTGCCCGTGCCACGGCACTCGTGGCGCCGACTTCGGGTAACGCGTGGACAGCCACACTCGCACAGACGGCAGTCACCGGTGCCAACAACGACGTCGCGAACTACGAGTTCAGCGCTGCCGCCTGCCCCGTTCTCGCTGCGTTCGGCGAACAGCCGCGTATCAGCGCGACGGACAACGCAGGCAACACGTTGTTTGCGAACATGCAACCCAATGATTCGGTTACGCGACAGGGTATCCGCCTCGATAACCGCGCGCCTGGCGCGCCGACGTACATGGCGAACCCGAATATCCGCCAGAACGGTTGGTTGAACGCGTCGGTCGGTCTCAATGGTTCCAACACCAGCATGACGGATAATGACTGGCTCGTGAACGGAGCAGCAGACGCAGGCGTGGGTGGCTATACGCGCATGCAGCGCATTGCTGCTGCGACGGGTGGTTTGGTTGACGATGCTCTCGCCGCAACGGCGTCATCGGCCGCAACGCTGCCGGCGCCTTCTCTCAACAACAACGACTGGTGCTCGGTTATCAGCGCGACGGACGCCCTCGGCAACGAGTCGGCGCTGCCTGCTGCTGGTAGCACCTGCACGGCGCCTCCGGTCCTGTCCTTCACGGCGGTTGCCGCTCAGTCGCTGGCGTTCGGCGTTGACATCGCCCCGCCGACCATTGCCTTCTCGGGTGGTTTGGCGAGCAATG
>DATBKN010000094.1:0-5303 GCA_036555845.1 Gemmatimonadaceae bacterium
TATGGGCGGCGGGGACGGGGTTTCTCGTCGCATTCACGGAGTTTTTCGGTGAAGAGGAAGAGCTGAGAGAACGGACACGCGACCTCGTGAGCGCGGTTACCCTGGCCTCACCTAACGCGGCCTGGTTGGATCCGCTGACCAAGGCGTTTGCTACCGCGTCGAGCACTGTCGGCGCGGCGCCTGTGGACAAAGTTGAAGTCCAGTTCAAAGGAGATCAGCCGACTGTCACGGTGTTTACCGGGAAGCCGGCGGGCGGCGAGGATCGCAAACTCGTCTTCGACGCGAGGACTGGAGCGCTGCTCAAGAACGAGACATATGCCGATAAGCCGCTGTTGTACCGGTTGCATAGCGGCGAAGCGTTCGGGGATGGCGGGCTGGTCGTCGCGATGTTCTGGGGCCTGGCGCTACTCGTGATCAACGTTACGGGACTGATTATCTATTTCATGATGCGGCGGCCTAACGCGACGGGTTTGCGCCGGGTCTTCTGGTAAGGCAGCAGCGATAAGAGGGAGGGACTACTATCGACCTGGCTCCTGGTACAGCCCTATGACATTCCCTCCAGGATCACGGAATCGAGCTGTGATCTCCGGCGCATCCCCGCCGATCTGCTGAACGATCTCGCCGCCGTTCGCGGTGACTGCGTCGATGGTATCGCGCACGCTGTCGACCATGATGTAGAACAACAGTCCCACCTGGCTCGACGGCGGCCGCCCGGTGACCCATGTGCCGCTCACTTCGCCCACGGTGTCGTCGAAGGCTTTGTGTCCACTGCTACGCGTGCGCACGTTCCAGCCGAAGACCTTGGCGTAAAAATCAGCCGAGCGATCGATGTCGGTCGCGGGGATTTCAATGTAACAGATCTTTCCATTGGCCGTTGTTGGTGCCATGTCGCCTCCGGTTCCGCCATAATTTGCAACGCCGCCCGTAGATGTAGTCAGTATGACGTCCACATCTTGACAATCAAGAGGAAGAGAGTGATCGTCTCTCACAGTACACTGCCGGAGATTCTGTGGACGAGCCGAACACCGACGTCATTCAGGGCACGCTCGACATGCTGATCCTCAAGACGCTCAGTCTGCGTCCCTTGCACGGCTTCGGCATCTCTCGCCGCATCGAGCAGATCTCGCGCGGCGTCTTCAAGGTGAATCCGGGCTCGCTGCTCACCGCGTTGCAGCGGCTCGAGCGCGCGGGCTGGCTCGACGCCGAGTGGCGCGAAACGGAGAACGCGCGCCGCGCGAAGTTCTACGCCCTCACGCGCACCGGGCGCAAACAGCTCGAGGTCGAAACCGCGGATTGGTCGCGCCGCGTTTCCGCCGTGACGCGGCTGCTCAAAGCCGAGGGATAGCTCGTGTCAATCTGGCGGCAACTCACTCGAGGACTGCGCGGCATCATGAGCAGCTCCGCGGCCGATCGCGACGTCGACGACGAGGTTCGGCACTACCTCGAGCAGGCAACGGCGGCACACGTCGCACGCGGGCTGCCTCCGCATCTCGCGTTGAGGGCCGCGCGACTCGAGCTGGGCAGCCTAACGAATATCAGGGAAGAGGTGCGCGCCTCCGGCTGGGAGAACGTCGTGGAGACAACGCTCGCCGACCTGCGCTACACGCTGCGGCGTCTGCGAAGCGCGCCCGTCTTCGCGTCAGTGACGATCCTAACGCTGGCTTTGGGTGTCGGTGGAGCGACGGCGATCTTCAGCGCCGTCAATCCGATCCTCTTCGAGCCGCTCCCCTACCCCGAGGGCCGCCGCATCACGATGCTCTGGGAAACGGGCAGCGACGGGTCGCGGAGCGAAGGGAGCTTCGGGATGTACTCGGCGCTCGTCGAGCGCACCCGGGCATTCCAGAACATCGCGGCGCTCAAATCGTGGCAGCCAACGATCGCTGGCGCCGATCGGCCCGAACGGCTTCAGGGGCAGCGCGTCAACGCGAGCTACTTCAGCGTTCTCCGTGTCGCGCCCTTCCTAGGGCGCGACTTTCAACCGGCGGACGACGAGCAAGACGGACCGAAGGTCGTCATAATCAGCGATGCATTATGGCGCCGGCGCTTCGGCGCCGATCGCGCGATCGTCGGACGTACAATAAGGCTCGACGACGATGGCTACACCGTAATCGGCGTCATGCCTAACGCCTTCGAGAATATCGTGGCGCCCGGCGCGGACATTTGGGCGCCGCTGCAGTACGGCCTCGGACAGGGCCGCGCCTGGGGACACCATTTGCGGTTGATTGCACGCCTTCAGCCAGGCGTGAGCGTCGCACAGGCCACGCAGGAGCTCGATGCAATCGGCAGCGGAGTGGTGCGGGAACAGAACCCGGAGACATATCGCAGCGGCGTCTCTTTCCTCGTCGCGCCGTTGCACGAGGACACAACGCGTGGTGTGCGCGGCGCCCTCCTCGCCATACTCGGCGCCGTCATGCTGGTGCTGCTCATCGCCAGCGTGAACGTGACGAACCTGTTGCTCGCTCGCGGCGTGCAGCGTCGCGGCGAGTTCGCGTTGCGCGCGGCTCTGGGCGCTGGGCGTGGTCGCCTGGTTCGGCAGCAGCTCACCGAGAGCCTCGTCCTGGCGGCGTTAGGCGGCGCATTTGGCATGATCGTCGCCCGGTTAGGTGTCAGTGCGCTCACGGTTCTGAGTCCGACCGATCTTCCGCGAGTTCACGCCATAGAGATCGACGGCGCGGTGTTTCTTTTCGGTCTCATTGTCACCACGCTGCTCGGCATCGCGATCGGATTGACGCCAGCGCTGCACGCGGCGCGGAGCGATCCGCAACAGCACTTGCAGCAGGGATCGCGGCGCACTGTCGGACAACAACCTCGCGTGCGGCGCGCGTTGGTCGTCGCCGAGGTGGCGTTGGCGCTGGTACTGCTCGTCGGAACTGGTTTGCTCCTGCGCAGCCTGCAGCGCTTCTTCGCGATCAGCTCCGGCTTCGACGCCTCACAGACGCTCACGATGCAGGTGCAGCTCGCCGGCCATCGATTCGACAAGGACAGCGCGACGTACAAGTTCTTCGCCGATGTGCTGGAGGCGGTTCGCCAGATACCAGGCGTCGCAACGGCCGCCCTAACGAGCCAGCTTCCGCTCAGCGGCGACATCGATATGTACGGCGTGCGGTTCGAGCCGCCTGTTCCTGGTGAATTGCCGGAAGGACGCGGAACGTATCGCTATGCCGTGAGCCCGGGCTACATCGAAACGATGCGGATACCGCTCATGGCTGGCCGTACGCTCGCACCACAGGACAACGAGAATGCGCCGCGCGTTGCGTTGGTCAGCGAGAGCATGGTTAGGCGGCGGCTCCCGGGAGTGGATCCGATCGGCCACCAGCTCAGCATGGGCCAATTCGGACCGTTCACAATCGTCGGTGTGGTCGGCGACGTCAAGCAACAATCGCTCGCAATGAATGATGCGGACGCAGTGTACGTCGCACCAACGCAATGGCGCTTCGCCGACAACGCGATGTCGCTCGTCGTTCGCGCGCGCGGCGACGCCGCGTCGCTTGCGCCTGCGATCCGTCGGGCGGTGTGGTCTGTGGACAAGGATCAGGCGATCGTGCGCGTGGCGACGATGGAGGATCTGCTCGCGCAATCCGCCGCGCAGCGCCGCTTTGCTCTCCTTGTGTTCGAGGCGTTTGCACTTGCAGCACTCATTCTCGCGGCGGCTGGCATCTATGGCGTGCTCGCCGGCAGCGTCGCCGAGCGTGTGCGAGAGATCGGCGTGCGTCAGGCGTTAGGTGCGTCGCGCGCGGAAATCCTGGCGCTCGTGCTGCGTCAGGGCGCCGGGCTTACGGCTGTTGGCGTCGCGATCGGCGTCGTTGGGGCCGCGGCGGCGAGTCGCGTGCTCAACACGCTCCTGTTCAGCGTGTCGCATTTGGACCCGATCACTTACGTCGGCGTGGTCGCCGTCATGGGAGTTGTGGCGACAGTAGCGTGCGCCGTTCCTGCGTGGCGCGCGACGCGCATCAACCCAGTGCGCACGCTTCAGGCCGAATAGGGCACCGTAGACGCGCTCGCCTAACGAGGAAGCTTCCCTTCAATCTCCTCGTAGACCTTGCGGACGGCGATCGGCGCCTGCTGCTCGCGAAGGAACCAATCGGTGTATCGGCCCCAGTTTGCCCGCGCAGTCGCGGCGTCGGCGGAGTGGCCGAGGCCGTGAAGCCGCTTCACTTCGGAAATCACGTAGACCAGCGCGTCGCGGAATGCCACGAGTTCCTCGCGCGATACACCAGGGTCCTCGATGAAGCCGTGTCCCGGCACGAAACGGTCAACGTCCATCGCCAGCGCGCGATCCACGACGCGCACCCATTCCGACGGGAACGCGGAGCGCATAGCGGGGAACACGCGATTGAGGTACGCCTCACTCATGAAGAGGATCCGCTCGCGAGGCACGTGCACGCTGAGATCGCTGCCCGTATGCGCTCGGCCGAGAAAGAGCACCCTAACGAGCGTGCCGCCGACGTCGATGGATTGTTCGTCGCCACTCAATCCCGCCCGCGTGATCATTGTGATGTCTTTCGGCAGGGCGGCATTCCCGCCGGTGTGGTCGCCGTGGTCGCTGCCGACGACGTACCAGCGGACGGGAAGTGGTGACAGCACCCTGATCCGGTCGAGCATCGTCTGTGTCGCCTGGACGCTGCCTTGGCCGTCGGCAATGAGCACGCCGTCGCGGCCGATAACCACCAGACTAACGGTTGTGAAACCCGGCTGACGGATTTCTTCGTAACCGTAGACATTGTCCGCGAGCCTAACGAGGCGCGGAAAGTCGCTGAGCTGCAGTCCGCGCCGTAGTGGATCGGCGGTACGCACCTGCGACAGCGCACGACTTGAAAGTCCCAGCAACGCTATCAGCAGCAGCATTGGCCGCATTTCAATACGCCGGATCATTGTGGGCAGGCAGCCGCCGTGTATGTCTTGTCCTTTTCGACGATCCCGCCCGTCACGTGACAGAAGCGCGGAATCTTGAGTGTATAAGGAAAGTCTCCAGCAAAGCCGCTCGGTGTGGCAGTCAGCGGATCGTCAGGCACGGCGACCTCGAAGTGCAGGTGGCGGCCATCGTCAGCACCGATCGCCATCCCGATGTTCGATTCATCACCGAGGTACTGCCCTGCTGTCACCGGAGATCCAACCGACAGTCCCGCCGCCCCGGTCACCGATCCCGTCGCGAGATGGCTGTACTTCGACCACTCGTTTCCAGGTTCGTGCTGCAGCCACACATAGTTGTTGAAGCAACCCTGCGCAGAGCTGCAGTTCACGGTAAAGGTGTCGGCGATGAACCGTACAATTCCAGGTCGGGCCGCAACCACCTTGTAAGGCGG
>DATBKN010000095.1:0-12592 GCA_036555845.1 Gemmatimonadaceae bacterium
TCGGTTGGGTGATGTCGCACCTGCTGAACGACAACCGAATGGCGGCTGTTGTTGGCGGCGGTGTGATGCTGGCTATCGCGGCAGCGCTCGTTATGCGAGTGCACGAGCATGCGACGGCACCACAAGTTCAGGCGGTCCCCGAACCCGCCGGTGCTGGAGGCGTCACCGCATGACTAAATGGGGTCTGACCCCATTTATCGCGTCGCTTCTTGCTGTCACGACGATCACGGGACAGGCCGCGCCCGTCGTGGAAAAGATCGAGCCGCCTAACTGGTGGACCGGATCGACTGTGAATCCTGTCCGCTTGCTGATTCGCGGCCAGAACCTCACCGGAGCGCGCTTCACCTGCCGGCGCGTGACGTGTTCAGGCGTGCGCGTGAACAGCGCTGGAACGTATGCCTTCGTCGACGTGACGATAGGCTCACGCCTAACGGCTGGAGCCTATCCTCTCACGCTGAGCACCGCGGCCGGCTCGGCGCCTGTTCCCTTCTCGATCTCCGCGCCTCTCGCGCGCCGCGGTCGCTTCCAGGGTTTCGGGGCGAACGACGTCATGTATCTGCTGATGCCGGATCGCTTCGCCAATGGTGACTTGTCGAACGACGATCCTGCGGCCGCTCAAGGGCTGCTCGATCGCGGCAAGGGGCGCTTCTACCACGGCGGCGATCTCGCGGGCGTGCGCGCTCGGCTACCGTACCTCAAGGATCTCGGGATCACGGCGATCTGGATGAATCCGATTTACGACAACAACAACGCGCTCAACCGGCGTGAGATGTATGACGGGCAGCCGATCACCGACTACCACGGATACGGCGCCGTCGACTTCTACGCCGTGGACGAACACCTCGGCGACCTCGCCGCATTCAAACAGCTCGTCGACACGGCACATGCGTTAGGCATCAAGATCATCCTCGACATGGTCGCGAACCACACGGGGCCGTATCACCCGTGGGTCACGAGCTCGCCGACGGCGACATGGTACCACGGCACGGCCGAACAGCATCTGGCGAACACGTGGCAGACATGGACGCTCGCCGATCCATACAGTCTGGCAGCGATGCGACGCGAAACGCTGGATGGATGGTTCATCAACATCCTTCCTGATTTGAATCAGGACGACCCCGAGGTCGCGCGCTACATCATCCAGAATACGCTCTGGTGGATTGGTGTCAGCGGCATGGACGGAATCCGTCAGGACACGTGGCCCTATGTGCCGCGTCGTTTCTGGCGTGACTGGATGAGCGCGATCAAGCGTGAATATCCAACTGTGCGCGTTGTTGGCGAAGTATTCGACGGCGACCCGGCGATGATCGCCTTCTTCGAAGGTGGCCGCGCACAATTCGATGGCCTCGACGACAAAGTCGACATGCTCTTCGACTTTCCTTTGTACTTCCCGTTGCGACGCGCATTCGGCGAGGGAAAGTCAGTCCGCGAGGTCGCGCAAATGCTGGCGCGCGATCGTTTGTATCGCGACCCTAATGCGCTGGTGACGTTTCTTGGGCTGCACGACGTTGCCCGTTTTATGAACGAGTCCGGCGCTTCAGTCGACGGGCTCAAACTTGCGTTCACATTCCTGCTCACAGCGCGAGGTATTCCACTCATCTACTACGGAGACGAGATCGCGCTGCCTGGCGGCAACGATCCGGACAACCGGCGCGATTTTCCAGGAGGATGGCCTAACGACGCGCGCAACGCGTTCACAACGTCGGGCCGCAACGCGTCCGAGCAATCCGTCTGGACGCACGTTCAGAAGCTGCTGCAGCTGCGCGCCGAGCGGAGCGAGTTGCGCGGCGCAGCGACGGAACACCTCGAGGTCGGGGATCAGACGTACGTGTATCGTCGCGGGCGAACCGTCGTCGCCATCAACAACGGACCGAGCGCCGTGGAAGTACGCGTCAACGCGATCGCAAATCAGAATGATGCGTTAGGTATTTGCGCTGTGCCGCGGCGAGAAGGCACCGCGTATGTGATCGCCGTGCCCGCACGCAGCGGCTGCGTATTCTAGCGTCGGCGGCCTAACGCGTGGAGTTAGGCTGCGGCGACGCGCGAGCTTCTGCCCGCCCCGAGCCAGGGCGTGCCGCGGTAGGAATCCGCTATCACCCAGGCGCCGGCCGTCAGTGCGCACGTCACGACGAAGTCGCCCCACTGGAAGTCGGTGACGGCGCCCGCCAACACGCGCGGTACCCACACGATGAGGCCGAACAGGGCTAACTGCAGCGTGGACAGCGCCGCGGCCAATCGCGGAAACACACCCAACGCGACCCCGAGCCCTGCCGCAATGAAGGTGGCGCCGGTGAAGTACGCCCACGCCACGTGCCACGGCAGCCAATTCGGAATCAGCACCGTCGTCGCATCGATGTACATCCAGTGAGCGAGGCCGAACGGGATCAACGACACGCCGTAGAGCACCCTCGCGATGCGCACTCCCCTCTCGTCGGCGAAGAGACCGACGAGCTGCCGGTCGCGGTCACCAGCGAACCAGACGTACAGCACCCACGCTGCCGCCGCCATCACGGCCGTCGAACCGAAGGTCCAGCCAACCAGCACGAGCGGAGTCTGGAAGAAGAGGTTGGGCAGTCTCAGTACCAGGAGCCAAACCATGAGCGACGCAAACAACACGCGCGCAGACGTGGCAGCGGTGCGCCGCCAGAGCAGACCAATACCTGACGCGAGCGAGATGAAGGCGCAGAGATAGGCCAGTGCCTCGCGCGCCGGCACCCATGTGGGAACGGGCTGCCAAACCTGGACGAAGTCGCCTTTGCTCAGGCCCCAGACTCCGAGCCAGATCATCGTACCAGCAAAGAGAACGTGCCCCACGCTCGCGACGCAAAACGCACTCCCTTCGGTGCTGCGCGAGCTCACGAGAACCTGGTCAACCTATCGCTCCTCCGGACGAACTAAGTCGAACTAACCCGAGCACCGCTGACAACGCCACTGCGCGCGAGCGCTCGGCGGGGCGGCGCGGTCGCCTAACGGGCGGCTGTGGCGTCACCGAGCGTCGTGGCAACGGCCGTGGCCCAAACGCGGACACGGTCCGCGTACTCCTCTGGCTGCGCTCGGCACACGTCCAGCACAGTCATAGGCCACTGCCGCGGCCACGCGTTCAGCATGGCCTGGTCCTCGTCTGACAGGACGGAGTCCGCGCGTCGTCGGACTCGAGTCGCGCCTTCAGCACCGGCGCTCGCGCGTTTGCGCGCGTCGTCAATTTTCGCCCTGCCGGCAAGGACGTCCCCCAGCGTGCGTCGCAAGCCGCTGAGCGCGGCCGGCATGAAGCCTAACGGGTGCTGCAGGTTGTAGCTCGCCACGGCCAGGAAGTGCGGCACAGTGCCCGCCGCGCCGGGCACAGTCGACTCGAGCGCCAGGAGCTCGTGGAAGTAGTCCTCACACGAGCCGCCTTCCGGCAGCGCCGCACCGCACTCGGAGCACGCCAAGGTCTCGTGGCTCGTTAGGGAGGTGAAAGAAACAGATCGCTTGCTGCGCGGGTCGAGAAGAAATGCGCGAACGGCAGCACTCCGTTCCACTGTCGGCCCATGCCCTCGCTGATGCCCTGCACAACCTCCGGTGAATACTGCGTGCGGTGGCACGACATCGAGCGCCGCGCGGCTTCGAGGTCTGCTGGCGTGAAGGCGATTCGTACGCTCAAGTACTTAGCCTGAGGCACGAGAAACGGCGGCGCTCCGCGCGGATTGACGGGCGCGAACCCCTCGACTGGAATCACTGCGTAGAATAGACGCTCCGGCACACCGGGCGCCCCGGCGCGGACGAGCTGCGTCACGATGTTGCTCACGAGGCGGTGGTCCGGATGGCCGGTGCCGCCGTCCGGGCCCCACGTAATGATGGCATCGGGACGCAGCCGCTGCAGCTCCTCCTGGACGCGTTGCGTTAGGCGGTAGAGGCGTGATGGATCTTCGGCGTAGTTGCCAAGCTGTGCGTCCGGGAAATCCAGCAGGATCGGTGGACGCATCCCGAGCGCCTTCGTTGCGCAGCGAGCCTCCTCGCTACGCAGGCGCGCCAGCTCCGGCCCCCGCGGGATCGTCGTGTGTGCGCCGCCCTGGGAGCCGTCGGTCGCGATGATCATGTGGACCTGTACGCCTTCGCGGGCGTAGCGAGCGAGAACAGGCCCGGCGGGCGTTTCGTCGTCTCCGTGGGCGACCACCAGCACGAGCACTTTGGCTGCACCCTGTGCGGAGGCGGGACGCGGGACGAAGAGTGTCAATGCGACGAGCGCGCTGACTGCGATGGTGCGCATCGGTGTCCTCCCGTTGGCTGAGCTCACGTCTTGTCCATCCATACGTCCCACGTGAGCGGTCCCACTTCGTCGTCGGATACTGGGCGGCCGGCGAGTTTGAGCGCCAGGTCACGTGCGTTCCCGTTAGGCGTCATGCTGATGCGATCATGTCCTGCACGCGCGACCAGCGCAGCGGCGCCTCGGCCTCCCCGCGGCACGCATAGAAGCACTTATTGCAATCGACTGGCTTGTATGGCTTGAAATCGCGCCACGCGAAGTCCGTGGGAAAGTCGGGGCAGCGCTTTACCTGGCCCTGCGGATCGATATGCAAAGTGCGGATACCGGATCGACACGGCGCGGTGACCTCCCCGCGCACATAACGTGGAATCTGCTCCAGGTAGTGGTCCGAGTTGCTGATCACGCCGCGACGCCGTCGCTTGAAACGCAGCAGATCGTTGCTGATTTGCTGCAGGTCGCGCGCGTGCGCAGCGCCGAGCAGCGGCTCGCGGTTGCCGTTCTTGAAATCGGTGTACACGGAGAAGTTGACGCCGCAGCCTAACGAGGCTGCGTGATCCAAAATCGGCAGAATCTGATCCAGGTTGTCCTGCCTGATGACCGTATTGAATCTGACGACGCCCAGTTGCGCGTCCCGCATCGCGGCCACTGTGCGGAAGATCTTGGCGGAGAGCCCCGGGATGCCGCGCGCCTGATCGTGCCGCTCGTCCAGGTAATCCAGCGAGAAGCTGAATTGATCGACGCCAGACGCCCAAAGCGCACGCGCACGCTCGAGCGTCATCGTCCCACCATGCGACAGAAGCGTGATATAACAGAGCTTGACGTTGTCGCGCACCGCGGCGATGAGCTGCTCCAGATCTCGGCGCAGCGTCGGCTCCCCACCCGTGAACGTGGCAAACATGGGACTGAAGAACCGCGCGGCGGCCGCGAACGACTCGATCTCCTCGGACCGCGCATCGCTCGGTGTCTTCCAGTAGTCGCAAAACCCGCAGCGGGCGTTGCAGCGCTGAGTGACTTCGAAATGGACGGCTAGTGGTTTTTGCCTAACAGTTAGATAGGCGTACTTTGCCAGGAACAAAGGCAGGTGGTACAGGCGGTATCGCGGTGAGAGCATAGGAGGAGGTCGAAGGTCCAGGGCACAAGATCTAACGAAGCGAACGCCCGTTTAGACCTTTGACCTTCGACCTTAAGCCTTCGGCCTCATTGGAATGACAATCCCTTCTTTCTTCGCAGTCTCCACCGCCAGTTCATATCCCGCATCAACATGCCGCGCAACACCAAGCCCCGGGTCATTAGTCAAGACTCGCGCCAGCCTAACGCGCATCTCCGGGGTTCCGTCCGCGACGATCACCTGCCCGGCATGCAGCGAGTTTCCGATACCGACGCCGCCGCCATGATGGAACGACACCCATGACGCTCCACTCGCGACGTTGAGCATCGCATTGAGAATCGGCCAATCGGCGATCGCGTCGCTGCCGTCCTTCATTCCTTCTGTCTCACGGAATGGGGATGCAACGCTGCCCGTATCGAGGTGGTCGCGACCGATCACGACGGGCGCGCTGATCTCGCCGCGCGCGACGAGATCGTTGAGCGCCACGCCAAAGCGCGCCCGCTGTCCCTGGCCTAACCAGCAAATGCGCGCCGGCAGTCCCTGCGCCGCGATCCGCTCGCGGGCCAGGGTGATCCAGCGCCGCAGATGCGCGTCTTCCGGGAAGAGCTCCAGGATCAGGTCGTCGGTACGGCGAATGTCGTTAGGGTCTCCCGACAGCGCCACCCAACGAAACGGTCCTTTCCCTTCGCAGAAGAGCGGCCTGACGTAAGCCGGCACGAACCCGGGAAAGTCGAAGGCGTCCTTGACCCCGGCGTCGAATGCGACAGTGCGCAGGTTGTTGCCATAGTCGAACGTGACCGCGCCGCGGCGCTTGAGCTCCAGCATCGCGCGTACATGCACGACGGCGGAAGCCGTCGAGCGACGCACGTACTCCGCCGGATCCGACGAGCGCAGCGCGGCAGCCTCGGCCAGCGTCATGCCGTTCGGGATGTAGCCGAACAGCATGTCATGCGCGGAGGTCTGATCGGTCAGCACATCAGGAGTGACGCCGCGCCTAACGAGCTCCGGCAGCACGTCCGCCACGTTCCCGATCAGCCCGATCGACAATGCCTCGCCTCGAGCCGCCGCGTCACGTGCCCACGTAAGCGCCTCGTCGAGGCTGTGGCTCTTGCGATCGAGGTAGCGAGTGGCGAGCCGCTTGTCCACACGTGACTCGTCGACCTCTATGCCGAGCAGGACGCCTCCCGCCATCGTCGCAGCCAGCGGCTGCGCGCCGCCCATTCCGCCCAACCCCGCCGTGAGAATGATCTTGCCCGTTAAGCTCCCGCCGAAATGCTCGCGCGCCACGGCGCCGAACGTCTCGTATGTCCCCTGCACGATGCCCTGCGAGCCGATGTAGATCCATGAACCAGCCGTCATCTGCCCGTACATCGTGAGCCCTTGCCGTTCCAGCTCGCGGAATACATCCCACGTGGCGAAGCGACCCACAAGATTCGCGTTCGCGATGAGAACGCGCGGCGCATGCGTGTGCGTTCTGAAGACGCCCACCGGCTTGCCGCTCTGCACGATGAGCGTCTCATCGTGCTCGAGTTTGCGCAGCGTGCCCACGATCGCGTCGTACGCTTCCCAGGACCGCGCCGCCTTTCCCGCGCCGCCGTACACAACCAGATCGTCGGGTCGCTCGGCGACGTCCGGATCGAGGTTGTTCATGAGCATGCGCAGCGCCGCTTCCTGCTGCCAACCCTTGCACGAAATCGTGCTGCCGCGCGGCGCGCGGATGACACGCCGAGTGTCCGTGCGATCCGTCCTGGGCGGCACTGTCGCTGTCATCGGGTCCTCGTTAGGCTGCCGGCCACGGCGCCAGATCGCCGAACGCACCCGCGGCGACTGCCGTCTTGAGCGCAGCCAACTCCGCCGTCAGCACGCGGTCGCGATCCAGCGGCGCCACGTGCCGGCGCACCCTGCTGTGTGCTTCCTCGATAGGCGCGCTCGACTTCAGCGGGCGACGAAACTCGAGTGCCTGCATCGCGCACAAGAGCTCGATCGCGATCACGTACTGCACGTTCTGCACGATGCGTCTGAGTTTGATCGCGCTTCCCATCGCCATCGGCACCACATCTTCTTTGCCGCCATCGGTTGGAATCGTATCGACGCTCGCCGGATGCGACAGCACCTTGCACTCACTCGCCAGCGCCGCGGCGTTGACCTGCAGCATCATCAGCCCGGAATTGACACCCGCCTCACGCGCAAGGAATGGCGGCAAGCCTTCGTTCAGATCCGGATTCAATAGCCGATCGACTCGCCGCTCGCTCATCGTCGCAATATTTGTCAGAACGATCGCGAGAAAATCGAGCACCATTGCGACGGCCTGGCCGTGAAAGTTGCCGCCGCTCAAAATCGTTCCGTCTTCCAGGACGAGTGGATTGTCTGTCGCGGCGTTGAGCTCGCGGCCAATCACGGCGTTCGCGAACACGAGCGTGTCGAACGACGGACCCATGACCTGAGGCATGCAGCGCAACGCGTACGCATCCTGCACGCGCGGGTCGTGAGTGCGATGCGATTCGCGGATCGCGCTGCCGACCATCAGCTCGCGCAACAGCGCAGCGGAGCGTTGTTGTCCGACTTGACCGCGCGCGGCGTGAATGCGCTCGTCGAAGGCAGCCGGCGTTCCCTTGAGCGCGTCCAGCGTCGCGGCGCCCGCGACGTGCGCGGTCTGCCACAGCGTCATGGCATCCGAAAGCAGCAAGGCGCCGAGTCCTGTATGCGCCTGCGTGCCGTTGAGTAGCGCGAGGCCCTCCTTCGGACCTAACGAGACGGGCTCGATCTTGCGCGCGCGCATCCAATCCAGAGCCTGCCGGCGCTCACCCCCGCAGAGCAGCTCCCCCTCGCCAATGAGCGCCAGAGCCACATGTGCCAGCGGCGCGAGGTCGCCGCTCGCACCGACACTCCCCTGCTCAGGAATTGGCGGATAGATGCGCTCGTTGAGCAGGGCGAGAATGCGTTCGACGAGCAGCGGCCTCGGGCCGGATAGTCCCTTCGCCAAAACATTCGCCCGCAGTAGCATCACTGCGCGCGTCTCGTCTTCCGCGAGGATTGGACCGACACCGATCGCGTGGCTGCGCACGAGATTCGTCTGCAGCTCGTCCAGGCGTTCGCGCGCGATGGCAACATCGGCGAGTTTGCCGAATCCCGTTGTGACCCCGTACACGACCGCGCCAGACTGCACGATGTCGTCGACGACTTTTCTCACGCGACTCATGCGCTCGCATGCGCGTTGGTCCAGCGCGACGTTCGCACCACCGCGGGCGACGGAGACGACGTCGCTGAGGCTCAGCGACTCGCCATCGATTGTCACCGCGTTTGCCATGCGGGGAATGTAGTTCAAATCAATCCTTATCCCCACTGACAGCTAGAGACGGACTGCTACTGTTGGCTTGGCTGCCCCGTAATTCCGCGCGGCAGGGTGTTGCGATTGTAATCGAACTTGATATCCGGCTGTGCTTTCAACTGGATGAAAAAGTTGAACGCGAAGTTGCCGTTTGGGGATCTCGTGAACGCGAACACAGCGTCCCAGTCGTGCATCTCGCGCTGCAGCGAAACGATGTGACTCGCGAAGTCGCGCGTGACGAAATCGTACGTGGTAGACCACGACGCGCCCCATTTCTCGGTCAGGTGGAACGACATGGAACCCTGCAGATTCTCCTGCGGAGGGATTCGGAAGATCGTCCCGCCAGGGGGTGTGCCGCCGAGGGATGGATCCGTCGGCTGCGCCGCACCGACTTCGAGCAGGCACTGGTTGTAGAGAATTTGATTGAGAAGGCGGAACTGCTCGCAGCGCGCGCGTGGATCGAAGTCCACGACAGTGCGGCCTGATACGGGCCGCTGCCGGTTGGATGAATAGCGCAGCGATGCTTGCCAGCTTTGCCCAGCTGGGGCCCCGCCAATGGGAGTAGCGCGCGAGACACTTCCGCGGAATGGCTGATCGGCCGCAAAGCGCGAATTCTGATTGAAATTGCTTTCGCTGCTCGGGCCTCGCAGCGAGGTATCAGCGAGTTGCCGACGAGTCGTGGTGTCAATATGGATGCCTAACAAGCGCGCCGCCGCGACGATGATCGGCGACCTCTGATTGAGCTGTAACGACGCACCCAAACCGGTTCGGAACGGCTTGAAGGAGGCCGTATCGCTGATGGGATCGCCCTTGAATAGCGAATAGTCGACGTTGAAGTCGAAGCCCGGCAGGAGATCGCTCGTCGCACCGACGCTGAAGTTCGTCGTCGTGAGGCCCGTCGCTTTCGTCGCCTTGGCACGCTCGAAATCCCATTCCAGCGACGAGAACTGGAGCGAAAGGAGCTTCATCTTACGCCCCTCGGCGCTCAGCATGTTGCTCGACGTATCGCTCGTCGCCGGCGCGCGCATCTTGGCTTCGAAATTCGTCGAGAAGCCAAGTGTCACGGCGTTCTGCGGCAGGGAGCCGAGGTACCCCTTGCGCGTCCGGCCTAACGCCTCGAGGAATTCGTCGCTGACATCGGCCCTCGGTGAGAAGCGGTAGCTGCTCTGAAACTGCACCGTATGCCGGATCGCCTCGATGGGCCCGATGCCGCCGAAGCGCGCGTACACCGTGGGCGACACGGAGGCGCCGTACGACAACCGCTTGCGCTGGCGCACGAACTTGCCGCCCGTCCGCTCACTGCGCACGAAGAACCCGCCCGCGTCCACGTTCTGCATGCTGACGGTCGGCGAAAAATTCCACGTTCCCTGCAGGAAGGTCGGCAGCCCAAACGACGTCTCGAAATCGATGCTCGTAAGGAACGTGCGCGCGAATACTCGCGTCTCCAGCAAGTCGCCCGTGGTGATGTCGTAGATCTCGCGGCGCGAGGGAAAGTCATTGAACTGATCGCTCACGCGAACAGAGTTCTGCAGCTTGAAGTGGAAGATCTCGAGCGGCGTGGAGAATGAGAGGTTGCTGCTGCGCTGGTTGCGGTCCAGCGCGACTGAATCAAGGCCGCCAGTAGGTTTTGGGATGAACTTGAAGGAGAAATCGCTCGGCTGATCCATGTGCAGCGACTGGGTGCTGGAGTAATTCAGTGAGGGCGTCCACGTGAGCCAGTCCCCGAGCTCGATCGGCTTGGAGGTAATACTGAGCGTCGGGAACTCTCTGTCGATTGTTTCGCGGCCTGGATACTGCTTCTGGCCGGCGCCGAGGTTGACCGCAAACGGTCCGCGCGCGGTGCTGAAGTTGCCGCGCGACGCGATCGTGCCTAACGCCACATACGGATTGAACGTCGCCTGCCGCTGCACGCGCGTGTTCTCGGCCCAGTTGAACGAAAGGTTGAGGCGCGTGCGCTGCGAGTACGTCTGTGTGTGATTCCAGGTAACCTGCTGATTCTTCGTCCCGTTCCGTAGCGTGTGATATGAGTAGCCGATCTCGCCCTGGAGGAAGTTGTTGAGCCAGTTGTAGCGGATGATGCTATTCCCCTTGAGCCAGCCGGGGTCGTTGTCAGGCGCGCGTGCGTTGCTGCGCCAGTCCATCGTGAGCTCGGCGTCGAGATAGTCGTTGATCACGAAGTAGTAGCCGAGATTTTCAACCGTGCGCCGGTATGACGGGCTGTTGCGCACGATATCGCTGAAGCCGAGTCGCGGCGCGATGATGCCGCTGCGACGTCCCTTGCGCAGATCCTGAAAGACGAACGGCAACCAGATCACTGGAACGTCGGAGATGTACAAAATCGCGGGTCGCGCGACGAGTATGCGGCCCGCGACGACCTTCATCTCGCGCGCGGCAAAGTGGTAATGCGGGACCGTCTCGGTGCAGCTCGTGATCCAGCCGCTCTTCGCGTAGATCACGTTGCGTCCCGCGGCGCTCGTATCGTTCACGAATGCCGCTTTGTCCCCGTGCACGACCCAGAGCTGGCCGCTCTCGACGCTCGTCGTGACGTTGGTGACGAGCCCGCGCCTGTTCGCCACGTCGTATTCCATGCGGCCGCGCGCGATGAGATCGTCCGGGCCACGATCGGGGTCGCGCAGGATGAGCGTATCGCCTAACGCGGTGACGATCTTTGTGGAGTCGTTGAACAGTATGCTGTCACCGACGAGCGTGGCGCGCTCGCGCTCGACGCCGGCGCGATCTTTTTCACCGCGCAGAAGGCGCAGGATGCGCTCAGCGGCGCGGAAGATGACAGTGTCACCCTGATAACGCGTGGCCGTGTAGCCGGCGCGCGAAAGCAGCGCCGTAGTTACGGAGTCGTCCGGAGCCCAGACGATGAGCTGCCGCCCACGCGACGTCGAATCGGTGATGAGTCCAGGGCGTCCTGCCCGGCGCAGCAGCGAATCGAGTCGCGCCAGCGAATCACGGCGCGCGAGCGAGTCGCTACGCTGTTGCGCACCTAACGAGCCAACCGCCACGACGACGGACAGCAGCGCGGCGACGATCGCGCCGCGGCACGTCACGCCGGTACGCCTCCCAGATCGGCGCTGGCGCGCCGAATCTTCCGGCGATGAACGATAGCAGACGCCACGACGCTCACCTCGTACAAGCCATAGAGCGGAAGCGCGAGCGCGAGCAACGATAACGGATCGGACCCTGGCGTGATGATCGCTGACGCCACCAAACAGAGCACGACCGCATAACGACGGAACTTCTGCAAGAACTTCGGCGTAACGACGCCCACTGCGGTCAGGCCAATGATGACAATCGGCAGCTCGAAGACCGCGCCCATGGCGAGCGACATGGCGATCGCAAAGCCGAAGTACTCACGCGCAGAGATGAACATGTCCAGCGATGAGGCCTGAATCGAGAACAGGAAGCGCAGTGTTATGGGGAGGATCACGAAATACGAGAGCGCTATACCGCACAGGAATAGGATCGTTCCGAAGAAGAAGACCGGAATGACGACGCGCTTTTCGTGCTTATACAGGGCCGGCGCCAGGAAGGACCACAACTGGTACAGGATGACGGGGAGCGCGAGTACCACACCCAGCCATATCGACACGCTCAGCGTCAGTCGGAACGGGTCGGCCGGGTGCGTAACGATGAGCTTTTTCCCCTGCAGATACGGCGCTATGGGGTGCTCGAGCAGAAGGATGAAGTTGTACTTGGTCGCGAGGACGAAGGCGATCGCGAAACCGGCGACAAAGGCGCCGAGGGACCAGAGAATACGCCAACGCAATTCCTCGAGGTGATCGAGGAAGGGCATTTCGGCCTGTGCATTGGCCGCCATCGTTATGCTCCCGCGCCCGCCCTAACGATTACTCTTGAGCCAGGCGTCGGCGAGCTCGGCCTCGTCGGACTGCGGATACTCGCG